>NZ_JASGFD010000088.1:0-11500 GCF_047605705.1 Silvibacterium sp.
GCCCTGAGCCCTGAGCCCTGAGCCCTGAGCCCTGAGCCCTGAGCCCTGAGCCCTGTTTACGCCTGCTCTTCGAGCTTGGTCAGCACCTGCGGCGCGATGGCCGATACGCTGCCTGCGCCGAGGGTCAGAATGACGTCCCCGGCCTGGGCGCGTGCGGTCACGCGCTCGACCGCCTGCTGCGCGGTGGCGGCGTACTCCACGCCATCGCGGCCGATCGCCTTTACCAGCGACTCGGCGGTGATGCCGGGGATGGGCTCTTCGCTCGCGGCGTAGATGTCGAGCATCTCGACGGTAGTTGCATCGTCAAAGGACGCGACGAACTCATCGAGGAGATCGCGTGTGCGGGTGAAGCGGTGCGGCTGGAAGATGACGTGAATGTTGCGGTAGCCGCAGTCGCGGGCGGCGCGTAGCGTGGCGCGAATCTCGGTGGGGTGGTGGCCGTAATCGTCGACGACGGCGACATCGCGCACGCAGCCTTTCACCTGAAAGCGGCGATCGACGCCGCGGAATCTGGCGAGGCCCTGGGCGATGGCCTCCGGTGCAATCTCGAGCTGTATGGCGATGGCCACGGCGGCGGTTGCGTTCAGCACGTTGTGCTGGCCTGGAACGTGCAGCTCGAACGGTCCGAGCACACCGCTGGTGGTCGCAACTTCAAAGCGCGAGCGCACACCTTCGGAGGCGGCGAGCATGCGCACCACGAAGTCCGCGCGCGCCGAGGTGCCGTACGTGAAGACGCGGCGGCGCACGCGCGGTAACACCGATGCAAGCAGCTTGTTATCGCAACAGGCTACGCATGCACCGTAGAAAGGCACCTTGTCCATGAACTCGACGAAGGCGTTCTCAACGTCGGCCATGTCGCGGTAGCAGTCCATGTGCTCGCGATCGAGGTTGGTAACGACGGCGAGGATCGGCGAAAGCTTGAGGAAGGAGCGGTCGCTCTCGTCGGCTTCCGCGACGAGGTACTGCGACTTACCGAGGCGGGCATTCGAGCCGAGCGCATCAACGCGGCCTCCGACGACGACCGTCGGATCGAGCTCGCCGGCTGCGAGCACGGTGGCGATCATCGAGGTGGTCGTGGTCTTGCCATGCATGCCGGCTACGGCAATGCCGTACTTCAGGCGCATCAGCTCGGCGAGCATTTCCGCGCGGGCGATGACAGGAATCTTGCGGGCGCGAGCCTCGATGACCTCGGGGTTGCGCTCATTCACCGCCGAGCTCGTGACAATGACCGTCGAGCCGACGACGTTGGCCGCCGCGTGCCCCTCGAAGATGGTCGCGCCGAGAGCCGCCAGCCGCTCGGTGATGGGCGTGCGCCGCAGGTCGGAGCCGGAAACGGGATAGCCGAGGTTGAGCAGGATTTCGGCAATGCCGCTCATGCCGATGCCGCCGATGCCAATGAAGTGTACGCGCTGCGCTTTTGCAAACATGGTTCGCTTTCTAGCGTACCAGCCGCTGCTCCGCGCAGGGCGAATCGCCTTCGGCACACGCTCTCGTTGGTCGCGCTGTCGCGATTCCTCTGTGACGAACCACTGCCGGATGGCCTGTCCGACTTTGCGTCTTTGCGCTGAATGGGAGGCCTGTAGTGGCACGAACCTCTCTGTGGAGAATCACTCTCTACCGATGTTGTAGAGTGGCTCGCGATGAAAAAATCCTGGTATGGATGGCTGATGATGCTTGGCTGTGCGATGCCTCTCTTCGCGCAGGAGCAGTCGCCGCAGACGGGCTTTCCGAAGACCATCGTGCATGTGACGCAGGGGGATCTGGCCGGGATTCCCGCCGAGGCGTATGCGCCGGTACTCGTCTTCAAGGACATTCCTTATGCGGCTCCTCCGGTGGGCGATCTGCGCTGGCGTCCGCCACAGCCGCCTGCCGCGTGGACAGGCGTGCGCGATGCGACGCAGTACGGGCCGGCATGCGTGCAGGCGGGTGTCGCACGCAGCCAGGTGAGTGAAGATTGCCTGACCCTGAACGTGTGGACGCCGTCGCTGCAGCCCGCAGTCCCGGCGCCGGTAATGGTCTACATCCATGGCGGAGGCTTCGTGCATGGCACGGCGAGTGGTTCGTCGCTGAATGGTGTGGCGCTGGCGCGGCGCGGAGCTGTTGTGGTCACACTCAACTATCGTCTCGGCGTATTCGGATTTCTTGCGCACCCGGATCTGACACGCGAATCGCCTCAGCACGCCTCGGGCAACTACGGGCTCATGGATCAGATCGCCGCGCTGCGCTGGGTGCGCGAGAACATCGCTGCCTTCGGTGGCGATGCGCACAACATCACGGTCTTTGGCGAGAGCGCGGGTGCAACCAGCATCGGCTATCTGTTGGTGTCGCCGTTGGCGGTAGGGGATGCGCATACGCCGCGCGCCTTCGACAAGGCGATTCTCGAAAGCCCTTCGTCGCTGTTCACGCCGGACCCGGAGCTGCGCGCCAGTTATCGCGGCCTTACGGGGATGGAAACCATCGGCCTCGCCATCGCGCCGACGATCGCCGAGTTGCGTGGACTCTCGACAGAAGAGGTGCTGGCCCGTACAGGCGAGGCCACAGCAAAACTCTTCGGACCGGGTGGAGCGGGTCGTGCGCGGCTGCGCCCGGAGAGCCATGCGCAATCGCCGCGTGTCATCGATCATCCGTGGTGGCCGTATGTCGATGGCTATGTAATTCCCGGGCAGCATGCACGGCTCTATGCGGAAGGCCGCGGTCTGCGTGTGCCGGTGATGGTGGGGACGAATGCCGACGAGGCATCGATGTTTATCCGCGCATTGCCCGCGCATACGCCGGAAGAGTGGGCGCAGTACGTCGAGAGCACCTACATGCCGTGCGGAGGAGAGTTGCTGCCGCTGTATCCGGCTGCCTCTGCGGAGCAGATTCCGCAGGCGGCGGATCACCTGGTCACCGATGCGTTGTTTCTTTATGGAGCCTTCGAGACGGCTCGCGCCGAGCACGCCTACCTCTATCGCTTCACGCGCGTGAGTCCCGGAAACATGAAGGCGAAAGCCGGGGCCCGGCATTCCGCGGAGCTCGATTATGTCTTCGGGCTCACGCACGATCGTCCCGAGGATTATGAGGCGGCGGATCATCGCCTCTCCGACCGCATGATGACCGCGTGGCTGCACTTTGCGCGCACAGGCGATCCGCGCCTGATGGATAGCTCACTGTGGCAGCGCATCGGTTCAAACGGCGAGACGCCGTACATGGAGTTCGGCGATACCGACGCGGTGCGCGATCTTCCGGATACGACCTTTCGTGTCTTCGAGAAGCTATGGCCTCCGAGCGGTAAGGCTCCTGCATGTGCAGCGCACTGAAGAGTTTCTGCGAACTGTCATCGTAGGTTCACACCTTTGTGCATTCTGCGAACCCACCTCTCAGAATCGAGAGGTGGGGCACCCGATGGCGCGAGCGCAGAACCGCAGGTTCCTCCACTGCGCGGCCTGCGGCTGCTCCGGTCGGAATGACAGATGTTGCACGCTCTCCGCGCTTTTTGTCCCCTCGCACTAGCAAAAAAGCTTGAGTGGGCCACCCGAATCGAATCGCGACCAACGGGAGCGGAGGCCGAAGGCGATTCGCCCTGCGCGCAGCAGGTTGTGTGGATCGCGAAAAATAATCTCCGCAACAATCTGCGAGACCTGCTGTTTACCTGTTCAGAGCAACGGAGAGCAGGCAAGACGAGGCTCTCCGGGAAAGAGCACGGCAACTTCGAGAGCAGTTCGAAGACCGGCTCGAAAGGAGCTCAGATGAAAGGCATCCTTCGCACTCTTGCAATGACCGGAATGATCGCCGCGGGTGCGGTAGCAGCACAGGCGCAGGTTGGCTTTGCAGTCGGCATTGGAGCTCCAGTAGCCCCTGTCGCTTACGGAAACTACATCCCGCCCTGCCCGGGTGTGGACTATGTGTGGACTCCGGGCTACTACGCGGGCGCGGTATGGATGCCGGGACAGTGGGTCCATCATGACCACTATGTTGTTGCGCGCGGCTACGGTTACGCGCCGCATTACGACCGCGGATTTTATGACCGCGGACCCCAGTTTGATCATCGCGGCTGGGACCATGGGCGCCGCTAAGGCGTGAGCTCATGAGCCGCGACCGGGCGAGGTTTCCTCAACGTCGCCTTGGCCGAAACACCCGGACGCTCCCCGCGTCCGGGTGTTTTCATTTCTGGCCGGACCGCATCCAACAGGGCGGAGGTGGAGATGGTTCGTCCCTGTTATCTGGTCGTGGACCGGGAATTTCCCGGCAGCATCTCGACGCGCAAGCTGGTGATCGAGACAGCAAAATTCAACGTGTTGACGGCATACAGCGCCCGCGAGGCGATCGAAATGCTGCGGGTTTTTCCGGCGGTGAGCGGCGTGGTGGTCGATGAGGATATCGACGACATCCCTTGCCATGCGCTGGTGGGAGCGCTGCGGGAGTTCCAGCCGCTGGTCAACGTCATCGTGATCTCCGGACCCAGCGGACGGGAATGCCCGGGAGCAAACTACCATCTCGACAGCTTCGATCCCCGGAAGCTGCTGGGCATCATGGCAGCTCTACACCCGAAAGAGACGAAAGAGATCGCCACGCGGGATGAGGAACTCGACAAGCTGCGGGGTGGGCCGAAGACCGAGCCGGGCGAGGGCGATTCCGGCAGGTAGCGGTATCCGCCCTGGCCCGGGTTTTGTCGGCACCAGGCGGGGAACGGCTACCGTTGGAGGGGAAGCCGCATCCAATAGGTGGAGCTGCCATGAGCACCGTCCACCCAGATGCCGAACATGCCGGGATCGCCGAGGGAGCTGTCGAACAGCGCCCCGCTGAACCCCGTGCCGTCTCGTTCACCCTGGGAGAGAGGCAGCCGCTTACTCAGCTCGAGGTGCAGCAGGCAGCCGAGATCGAAACGATGTACCGGACTGCGCCGATAGGGCTGGCGTTGTTCGATGCCGTGGAGTTTCGCTATCTCCGCCTGAACGACCGGCAGGCCGAGTTCTTTGGATTCCCTCCGGAATACCTGTTGGGAAAGACCGTGACGGAGATGGCGCCGATCCCCGGCGTGCAGGAGCTCTTCGAGCAGGTGGCCGCCGGCACGCCGGTTGTCGCTTATCCGCTGGAGGGCGAGCTGGTGGGGCGTCCCGGCGAATATCGCTACTGGACGGTGAACTACTACCCGGTCTACGGCGAGGACGGCAAGGTCGTAGCGATCAGCGCGGCATCGCTTGAGATTACGCAGCAGAAGAAGGCGGAGATGGCGCTGGCGCAGAACGAGCGCACGGCGATCCTCGGCCGGCTCGCCACATCCATCTCGCATGAGATCAACAATCCGCTCGAAGCGGTGACGAACCTGCTATATCTCATCGGCCAGGATAGGGCGCTCTCCGCAGCAAGCCGCACGCACCTGGAGATGGCCGAACAGGAACTGGCGCGGGTCGGACAGATTGCCACGCAGTCTCTGCGCTTCCAGCGCCGCTCGCAGGAGTTCGTATCCATTTCGTCTGCGGGGCTGGTCGACGAGCTCGTGCACCTCTTCGACCGGAAGCTGATCCTGTCGCGGATCGATGTGACCCGGGAGTTTCGCACCCAGGCGAAGATCTGGGTGCTGGAAAACGAGATCAAGCAGGTGCTGAGCAACATCGTGGAAAACGCAATCGACGCCATGCCCGAGGGAGGCAGGTTGCGTTTCCGTGTGTCAGACTGCGTGGCCTGTGGACCGTATGGATCCGAACGGGACGGCGTTCGCATCACGATTGCCGATACCGGGCATGGCATGTCGCGGACCACGCTGGCGCGTATCCATGAGCCCTTCTTTACGACGAAGCAGATGGAAGGGAACGGCATCGGCATGTGAGTGTCGGCCGATATCGTAAAGCGGCACGGAGGAACGATCCGCATTTCCAGCTCTCAGCGCCCGGCGCATCACGGAACCGTGATCTCGATCTTTCTGCCGCATTCCATCCCGCGTGACGGGCAGCAACCAGCTGGTTAATTCGCAGCCTAAGGCTGTACCGACACATTCTGAATGCCTACCTTTGCAGAATTTTTCAAAAGAAGCTTGTCATTCCGACCGAAGCGAGACATTTTTTTGTCTCGCGTAGTGGAGGAACCTGCAGTTTTTTCCGCACATTCGAGGATGCTCGGAAGCCTCACTGCAGGTTCCTCCACTGCGCTCCCTGCGTTCGCTTCGGTCGGAATGACAGCTTCGAAATAGAGCAGCCAGACAATAAGTCGGTGTGCCCTAGGGTGCGTCCAGATCCTTCCGCTCGCGCACGACCTCCAAATGGTCGCCCGCATCCTTCATCTCGTAGAGCTTGCCCCGCGCATTGCGGAACGGCCGATGCAGGACGAGCATCAGCGAGCCATCGAAGGTGTGGAAGAGCATACCGTGGCCGCTGTCTTCATACACAAGCGGAGCGAGCTGCTCCCATGGGCCTTCGATCGCGCCGGACTTTGAGCGCGCGATGGTCTGGATATATGTGTCGTCGTTGGAATAGCTCGACCACAGCATCAGCAGATGCCCATCGCGGGTGCGATAGAGCTCGGGCCCATCCGTCACATACTGCGCTGCCGTGGTGGAAGGCGTCTGCCCCTGATCCAGCCACGGCGCGTCCGAGGCCTTGAAGAGGAAGATCGGGTCGCCCACGCGCTTCGAGAGGTCGTCGTTGAGTCGAACAGCCTCGATGGTGCCGTCTGTCTTCTGCAGCCACTCATGCGCATATACCAGCCAGGGATGATTCGCCGGATCCACGTAGAGCGTGCCGTCGAGGGTCATGAAGTTGTCCGGCGGCAGCGGCGCGTCGGGATCGAGCGGATGAAAGGGGCCGAGCGGGGAATCGCTGACCGCGCTGATGGTGCCGCGCCGATAGGTGGGACGCACGGCGTTTCGGCCCGGAGGCAGTGGCTTGCTGTCGTCATGCACCGTCGTAAAGAGGTAGTAGCGGCCTTGCCAGCGGTGTACCTCGGGCGCCCACGCGCCTTTCTGCGCCCAGCGCAGCTCCGAGGTGGAGAAGACCTCGACCGGCTTCTCCCAGTGCTGCAGATCCCTGCTGCGGTAGACCATGGTCCCCGGTCCTGGTACTCCGGACATGGCAGGCACGTTGGAGGTGTAGAGGTAGTACGTCCTGTCCGCGTCGTTCGCGAGGATCCAGGGATCGTGCAGCGGCATGTCCGGCAGCGTGAGCGCCGCAGCGCCGGCCGTCTGTGCGTGCGATATGCTGCCTGCTGCCATCAGGACAGCCCAAAGGCCGATCAGGAGCTGTAAATTCCTGCGCATCGTACTCCTCATGCTGGTTCTCATTCATGGAGAACACTACACGAGAAGTGGAGAGCAGGCAGAGCCGTCCGCACGCAGAGAGGCATCGGCCGGAAGCTTTGAATTTTAGGGTGTACTTGGTGGAGCTAAACGGGATCGAACCGTTGACCTCCTCGTTGCGAACGAGGCGCTCTCCCAGCTGAGCTATAGCCCCACAGCGGCGGGATACTTCCGTAGTTTAGCAAGGATGCGGGATTTCGCAAAGCGCTCCGGTGGCGCGTGATCGCCAGCACCTTCGCATTAGAAGAGCTGGCTTGGGGCCTACATCGCGCCGTCCATGTCAGAAACGGTGGAAATCGGGAATCAACGCTGATTTTTATAGGCAAAATGGCGGACTGCTGTGAACATGGCAACGCATTCCAGCGTCCTTCCTGCAGGGATAACAAAATCGTCATCCTGAGCTGCTGGGTGTTAGCTGTCCCGCTACTCCTGCGCGCTGAAACCTCATAAGACCAAAATGATCTCCGGAGGCTGGATTGGCTGCTTTCCGCTGGCGCATGCTCCTGCGCATTCTTCCTTTTTCGTTGTGCCTGGCGCCTGCGGGATGCAGGCATTCTGAAGTACTGACCGTCTCCGGTCCCTCCGGGATGCATCGCGTGCCGGAAGGCAGTGTCGAGAGTACTGAGAATCCGCAGGTCGTGCGCTACACCGTCGCCTCCGAGGAGCCTGCCAGCGTGACGGTCTTCTTCTGGCACGATTCCGAATCGAAGCTGCAGACATGGACGAAGCCGGCAACGGGCGATAGTGAGCCGCTGACCCTGTTGGTGGCGGGAATGCGGCCGGACACGGACTATCACCTGCGCGCCGAGCTGAAGTTTGGCGATGGATCGGTGATCGAAGACCGCGAGCATCTTTTTCATACCGGCTCGCTGCCGTCCGGCGTTGCTTCCATGCGGATTCATGCGCAGGATGCCGCTCCCGGCATGCAGCCGGGAGTCGAGCTGCTCGATTCGAGCGTGGGTCAGCAGGCGCAGGGTGTGGTCACAGACTTTGAAGGACGCATCCTGTGGCACTACGAGATGCCGGATGCGCAGAGCCAGCACCGCATGCATTTTCTCCGCCAGGTGCAGGGGTTGCGCGATCGCGTGTACCGCTTCTTTCATCACGCACCGCATCCGGATGCGCTCACCGTAGAGGCGCGCCGCACGGCCGATGAGCCGGAACTTGCTGTGTTAAAGAATCTGGCGGACTTTCAGATCGTGAATCCGATCCAGCAGCTGCCGAACGGAGATTTCGCACTGGTCTACGGATTGCCTTCGCAGACGCTGCTGGCCGGGCCGATGCCTGCCGGCGCTGTTTCCGGTGTGCGGGAGATCGATCTGAGCGGACATGTCGTGCGCGAGATCACGATTTCCGAGCTCAATGAAAAGCTGCGTGCGGCGGGCCATGGCGAGATGGAGCTGCAGATGTTCCATCACAACGTGGAGGTGCTGCCGAATGGACACTGGCTGGTGCTTGCCAATGGCTTTCGCCCGGGCACGCATCCGCAGCAGGGCGAAACGGATGTCTTCGGCGATGAGATCGTCGAGCTCGACTGCACGCTGAGCCCGGTATGGGTGTGGAGCAGCTTCGACCATCTGGACCTGAAGCATCATCCGCTGCTTTGGCCGGACTGGACGCATGCGAACGCGGTGGTCTATACGCCGGATGACGGCAACCTGCTTGTCTCCATGCGCGACCAGAGCTGGGTGCTCAAGATCGACTATCGCAACGGCCGCGGCACGGGCAAGGTGTTGTGGCGGCTGGGAGCAGGCGGCGATTTCAAGCTGATCGGCGGGCGCGATCCCCAGGACTGGAACTACGCGCAGCACTTTCCATCCATCGTGGGGCCGCGCAGCGCAGGTCGCTTCGATCTGACGATGATGGATAACGGCAACGGGCGGCCCGATGATCACGGCACGTCCTGTGTGGAGCCTACGGAGAAACGCGCAGGCACACCGTGCTACTCGACGGTGCCGGTCTTCGAGATCGATGAACAGGCGCGAACCGCGACCATCGTGGCGCGGAAGGTCTTTCCTCCGCGGCAGTTTTCGACATGGGGCGGCAACGCAGACCAGCTTCCGAACGGCAACTTTGAAGTGACGCTCTCTTCGCAGCCGGATGCGAAGGGAAAGTATCTCGTCTCGAATGTGTATGAGCTGAGTGCGGCTCCGGTGTTCCATCCGATATGGCAGCTGACCACGCAGTTGCCGAAGCAGGTGGGCAGCCTCTATCGCGCGCATCGCTTGCAAAGTCTCTATCCCGGTGTGACCTGGCCCGATCCTGCGATGCTCCATGAAGTAGAAAGTGGAGCAGGAAAAGGAGCGGAAACGGGAGCGGCGCGATGATTGCGCCGCCCGCGCAGACACCTTCTTCTCAGGTTCAGGCACAGCAGGAAGAATCGGCTTCGGCGCTGCGTATCCGTGTGGCTGCGATCTTTGCCGAGCATCGGTCCCGGCTCATACCGACGCACTCGAAGGAGGCGCGTGCCGCGCGCCTCTACCCCATGCTTTATGTGGGCTTCGCCCTGCCGGTCATCCTCGTGCTATGTTTCGTCTCTCTGCCTTGCTTTGTGCCGGATGAGGCGAACCATCTGCTGCGTGCCGACCAGGTCTCCTGTGGTGAAGTGATCGGCGAGAGCGCGCAGGGTGCTGAGGCTGGAGGTCAGGTAGACAGCGGTCTGCTGCGGCTTGCGAACGGATTCAGCCGTCTGCGGAACCGCTGGAAGGCGCGCTACACAGGTGCGGCGCATCCTCCGGCGCGGATCTCTCTGCGCGAGTTCCAGTCGCTTGAGACTATTCAGTGGTCGGGAAGCGCGAAGTGGGCCGGCTTCGGCAACACCGCAATTTATCCGCCCACTTCCTACCTGCCGCAGGCTGCTGGGTTGTGGATGGGCGCGCGCTTCGGACTCTCGGTGCTGCATACGATCTTCCTGGCCCGGCTTCTCACGGCGCTGTGCGCGATGGCGCTGGGCTGCTGGGCGATCGCCATCTGCGGCAGTGGACGGCTGCTGTTGGCTGTGGTGTTGCTGCTGCCGCAGACGCTGTATCTCTACGCCTCGATGAGCCAGGATGCGATGCTCATCGCCTATACGCTGTGTGGACTGGCGCTGGTGTCCCGTGCGGTGACGGAGAGCCGCCTGCTGAGCAGCAGCGAACTGCCGCTTGCGCTGTGTTTTTTCCTGATGTGCGCCGCGGCGCGGCCTCCGCTGCTGCTGCTATCCGCCGTACTGCTTCTGCCGCCGCTGTGCCTGCGTCGAACCCGTCGTGAGACATTGCGTACGCTGGGCTGCCTTGCCCTGCTGGCTGCGGTGACGCTGGCTTGGTCATGGAGAGCGAAGCACCTCGGCCCGCTCACAACGTGGAACGGCGGCAATCCTCCGGCCCAGGTGATCTACGTGCAGCATCATCTTTCGCAGGTTCCGGGCATCGCCTTGCATACGATAAAAGCGGACTGGGGCAAGCTCCTCTTCAGCATGATCGGCTGCTTCGGCTACCTGGATACATTTCTTCCCGGAATGGCGTATCCGTTGTTCCTGGAGCTGCTCGTTGCCGCGGTGCTGCTCGATTCGCGGCGCAGGCGCGTACGTCCGGCGCTGGCGCTGCTGGTGGTTGCTAGTGTGGCCGGAGTGGTGGCAGTGATGTACGCGCTCGAATACCTCATAGCCACACCGCCGGGCGGCGGACACGCGCTGGGCATGCAGGGGCGTTATCTGCTGCCATTGCTGCCAGCTCTGGGTTTGCTCGGCGTGGTGCTGCCGCGTCCGCGGGAGTGGGGACGGCCAGCACTGGTGCTGGTGCTTGCGGGCATTGTGGACCTGCGTCTGCCGCTGATCCTGGCGAGTGAGTTCTATCACCAGAGTCTGTGGGGCGTGCTGCAGATGATCTGGTAGCAGATTCCAGGTCGGTTCTAGCGCTGCTGCGGGGTGAGCGCTTCGGGCAGTGTCACGGTACCGCGCGTTGGGACGCTGACACTCTTTCCCAGAGGCAGATAGCGGCCGATCACCGTGGCCCTCGCCCATTCCAGCTCCCAGCCGTCGGTGATGGCAACGACGGTGTAACGGCCTGGCGCGATCTGCGACAGTATGAAGCTGCCATCGGTAGCTGATTCGGCGCGGCGGAAGAGAGAAGGGCTATCTTCGGAGTTCTCCGGGACCAGCACGAGCATTGCCCCGGAGACCGGCACACCGTTCGTCCGCACAAAGCCCGACACCTCGCCTGCATCTTCGGTCAGTGTCGCGACCATTGTGAC
>NZ_JASGFD010000089.1:0-11217 GCF_047605705.1 Silvibacterium sp.
GCGTCCGAACCGGATTGCGCGTTGACGAGGGCGCCCTCTGTCGAGCTGGTGACGGCGGCGACCACGGTGGCAGGACTCACCGTGCTCCAGGCAAAGCCCGCGAAGCTGTTGCCGAAGAAGGTGGAGTTCGAGTTGCCTCCATACGCCACGTCATCGCTTCCGGAGATCAGCGACCAGGTGACGCCGCCATCGGCCGAGCGAAGGATGCCGGCACCGTAGTAGGAATTCGCTGCGTCGTTAGGATCGCCGGTTCCCGCGAGCACCACGCCCGTTCCACCGGGTTGCACGGTGAGCGCGCCGATACTCAGCGAGACATCGGCGCTGGTGGCGTAGGCCGGGAGCGTGTCCGTGAGCGGAGTAAATGCGGCAGAAGCCACGGCGCCGGCAGCGTTCGTCGACTTCCAGACACCTCCTCCGGTGCTGCCCACATAGAGCGTGTTGCCGGTCGCGTCAGAGGGATCGGCGGCGAGCGCGGTAATGCGGCCCGTGACCAGCCCGAAGTCCGCTGTCGAGACCTGTGCTGGGCCAACGGCCTGCCACGCCGTCGCCAGCGAGGTGTCCTCCGCATGCACGGATACAGCCGCTGCAAGAGCGTGCCTCCGGGTGGAGGTCTGGGCAGAAGTCTGGACGGAGGCTGCTGCCTGCCGGACATTGCGCTGGCCGGGCACCAAGCCTCGCTCAGCGAGGAAGCGCCGAGCCTGCCGCTTCGCGAGCGTGGCACTCCCAAGCGCGGGAAGGTTCGCGGCTTGCTGGCCGCGCGACACGGGAAACACAAGCAGCATCGACAGCGCCAGCGCGCCTGCCCACCATCGCCGTCTCCGTGCCTGCGTTCCCAAGGCGCACCCATAGCCGGAGCTCCCGACGACGGCGCTGTTTCAAGCGCTGCCGCCGGGCCGAAGCCGCAGGCAAACGCGGCAGATACGGGTCCGGAAAGTGCGCCCATTATGGGCGCGCCTCCACGCAGCGCTCCAGATTACTTCGGTTTGAAATCTTTCGATGGTGCGATCAGAGCGCGTCCACCTGCGCGATGTACCGCTTCGAGTTGAACTTCTTGCCCGTGGACGCGCCGGACATGTAGCGGATGGTGCCGAAGATGGGGCGTTCGAACCAGGGACGGTCATGCACGCCACCGATAGCCCAGGCGATGCCGCTGTAGCCATTGGGATCGCGGCCGTCGAGCTCGTACTTGTCGTTGAGGATCACGGCCCAGTCCCACGCCTTCGCCGGGTTCGGCGCCCATTCGAGGATCTTCTTCGCCCAGTACATGCGCAGGTAGTTGTGCATCCATCCCATCTTCACCATCTGTAGCTGGCCGGCGTTCCACAGCTCGTCGTAGGTCTCGCCGCGCTCCAACTGCTCAAGCGTGTATTGCGGATCGCGCGGATCGCGGCTGTGCTCCTTGAGCGTCTTCTGCGCCCACTCGGGCGCGCACTCGATGGAGTCGTAATTCGGCACAAACTTCACGAAGTTCACCGAAAGCTCACGCCATCCGATCAGCTCGTTGAAGTAGGAATCGCGCGCAGCGACGGTCGCGCGATTGGCCTTCACCGCCTCTTCGACGGCCAGCGCGATGGTGAGCGGCGAGATATGGCCAAAGTGCAGATAGGGCGACATCTGGCTGGTGCCATCGACCTCAGGATGGTTGCGCTGTGTCTCATATCCCGCGAGCTGGTACTGCGTGAACTGCTTCAGCCGCTTGAGCGCGGCGCGCGTGCCTCCAGTGAAGCTGTCGACGGGCTTCACGGTGCGATCGAAGTTCTTCCAGCCGTGCGTGACGTCTTCTTTCACATGGAAGTGCTCGAAGCCGCGCGGTTTTGTCCAGTGGTGCTGCGCCTTCGGGTTCTCGAGCGGATGAAGATAGTGCGGCAGCTCGGCATTCAGTTTCGGCCGCATGTTGTGCAGCATGTAGAAGTGCTTCGGAAAGATCGACGACGGCACGACGACATCGGCATCGACGGTCCAGAAGGGCAACGATAGCCGTTTCGCCAATACGGCGCGCCAGCGCTCCGGCTCACGGCAGGGGTTCTCGTCGCCGATGACCATCGCCGCGCCGACTTCCTTGAGCAGCGCTTCGAGCTGGTTGCCCGGCGGACGGCGCACGATGAACGCGATATTGCGCTCGGCGAGGTCTTCCTCGATATCGATAAGGCCCTGGTTGAGGAAGTGATAGTGCCGCAGGTTTGCACTGGGGAAGTTCGAGATCGCCGAGAAGTAGACGACCAGCGGCAGGCCCAGCTCGTTTGCGATCGTGACGGCGAGATCGACAGCCGGATTATCGATGCCGCGCTGCGCACGCTGCATCCAGTAGACGATGCATTTGCCATCCGGCAGCGGCGCTCCCTCACGGCGCACAGTGACGCGCGGATCGTCGGCCAGCTTTTTCAGAAACCCGGCAAGTTCGCTCTTCTCTTCCTGTGCTGCTTGTTTCGCTTTCGTCGGCACGCATGTTCTCCACTCCTGATGGTAGATGCATGCGGGCGGGCGCGCCGGTGGATGCGCCTGCTGCGCTTTGACGGGCTCGAAGATTTGCGGGCAAGAGAAAAGGCGGCTCAAAGCCGCCTTTTTGTCTGCGAGGGAAGGCTCTACCAGTTGCCCCAGGCACGGGCGATGTAGTCGGTGAGGCTCATGCCGATCAGCACGAGGAAGGTAAAGATACCGGCGCCGATGGTGAGCTTGGTGAGGCGCGAGCTGTCCTTGACGTGCATGAGGTAGAGCACGACCAGCACCGCCTCGATGACGGCGACACCGATAGCGATGACCGCGTTGAAGACATGCAGATTGAGGTAAGAAGTTCCAACCGTGATCGCCGTACCCACCAGCAGCGTGACGCAGACGAAGAAGTGCTCTATCGGGTTGATGATATGCGGGCTGGAGACTTGCTGGTCGTGATGCGCGGATTCGGACATGACGCGATCCTAAGAGTGCGAAAGTTTGGTCACTGATGCCGGCTGATGAGATAGAGCAGCGGGAAGAGGAAGTTCCAGACAATATCGATGAAGTGCCAGTACAACCCGAAGTTCTCGACAGTATTGGTGTGCCCGCTGGTGTAGGCGCCGGACCGGGCGCGGATGATCAGTCCGGCGAGAATCGCGATGCCGATGATCATGTGCAGCGCGTGCATGCCGGTCATGGCGAAGTAGAGCGAGAAGTAGACCTGCGTCTTCTCGGCCATGTCGAGTGCGAGCGCGGGCTGTCCGGGGAATGCAGGGTTTACGTGCACGAAGTCGCTCACACTGAAGTTGAGCCCCGGAACGTGATGCTGCTCCCACTTCTCGTGGTACTCGCTGGCCTTGATGCCGAGGAAGACGACGCCGAGGAGCAGCGTAGTCGTAAGCCAGGTGATGAGCGCGGACTTGCGGCGCTTCTGCGCGGCGTAGACGGCCATCGACATGGTGAAGCTGGAGCCGATGAGGATGACAGTGTTGATGCCGCCGAGCACGACCGAGAGCTGATGGCTGCCCGCGACGAAGGCCGGGTAGTACCAGTTGCGATACACGAGGTAGGCGGCGAAGAGTCCGCCGAAGAACATGAACTCGGTGAGCAGGAAGAGCCACATGCCGAAGCTCACGGCCTCGTGCTGCTGCTCGACCGACTCGAAGTGATGGAGCAGGTAGGGCGGGTGCTCGTGCCCGGCGTGCGGGTCAGGATGGGCGGCGATCGCGTGGCTATCCAACGGTGTGCACCTCGTTCCTGGTCTTATTTGCCAGCCACTCGTAGTCGTAGGCCTCGTAGTCGATGATCGGCGTTTCGACGAAGTTCTCCGTCAGCGGCGGGGATTGAATCTGCCATTCGAGTCCGGTCGCCTGCCAGGGGTTGGGCCCTGCGATCTTGCCGTATTTCAACGACCAGGTGAGGTAGAGCATGGGCATCAGGTAGCCCACGCCAAGCACGGTCGCTCCGGCGGTCGAAAGCACATTCAGCACCTGGAACTCCGGCGGATACGCCGCATAGCGGCGCGGCATGCCGAGGTAGCCAAGGATGAACTGCGGGAAGAACGTGAGAATGAACCCGATGAAAGTGGTGAGTGCTGCAAGTTTGGAAAGGTTCTCCGGGTACATGCGTCCGGTAATCTTGGGCCACCAGAAGTGTATGCCGGCGAGAAATGCCATTAGCATGCCGCCCACCATCACGAAGTGGAAGTGCGCCACGATGAAGTAGGTTTCGGTCAGGTGCACGTCCATGCCGAGCGAACCGAGGAAGACGCCGGTAAGGCCTCCGATGGTGAAAAGGCCCATGAAGCCGAAAGCGTAGAGCATCGGCGTTTCAAAGGTGATGGATCCCTTGTAGAGCGTGGCGGCCCAGTTAAAGATCTTGATGGCCGAGGGCACCGCGACCAGCATGGTGAGCAGCGAGAAGACCAGTGCCGAATAGCTGGAGACACCCATGATGAACATGTGGTGCTCCCAGACGAAGAAGCCGAAGACAGCGATGGCTACCGACGAGAAGGCGACGGCCGTATATCCGAAGATGCGCTTGCGCGAGAAGGTGCTGATGACCTCGGAAATAACGCCCATGCCGGGCAGAATCATGATGTAAACGGCCGGGTGCGAATAGAACCAGAACAGATGCTGAAAGAGCAGCGGATCGCCACCCTTGGTGGGGTCGAAGACGCCGATTCCGATGGTGCGCTCCAGCACCACGAGCACCAGCGCGATCGCCAGCACCGGCGTGCCAAGAACCATCAGGATGGCAGCCGCATAGTTCGACCAGATAAAGAGCGGCAGCCGGAACCACGTCATCCCCGGCGCGCGCATGCGGTGCACGGTGACGATGATGTTGATGCCGGTGAAGATCGAACTGAAGCCGGTGACAAAGATGGCGAGTCCGGCGGTAATGACGTGTGTGTTGACGTAGTGCGTGCTGAGCGGCGTGGTGAAGGTCCAGCCCGTATCGACGCCGCCGGAGATCAGCGCGGCAAGCACCATGATGCCGCCAATGATGTTCAGATACCAGCTGAGCAGATTGATCTTTGGAAAGGCGAGATCCTTCGCGCCCACCATGATCGGCACAAAGAAATTACCGAAGGTGCCGGGCACCGACGGCACAAGGAAGAGAAAGATCATCACGATGCCATGCATGGTGAAGACCTTGTTGTAGGTATCGGCCGCCAGCAGGTCGCTCTGCGGTGTGAGCAACTCGAGGCGGACGAGGCCGGCCATCGCGCCACCGATAAAGAAGAAGAACGTAATCGAGATGAGATAGAGGATGCCGATACGCTTATGGTCGCGGGTCAGCAGCCAGCTTTTCAGACCGTACTCATTGTTCAGATAGCTCCGCTTCGGCAGGGCCGCCGTTGCCTGGTCGGGGAGACTGACGATAGTGCTGCTCATTGGCTCACCACCTTGGGCTGGGTTGCCGTGGCCTGCGGCGCAAGGGCCGCGGGCTGAACGGGCTCAGCGCGATGTACGTTGCCGGCCGCATTGCCCTGTTCCTGATTCTGGACCTGTGCCGTGTTCAATGTCTGCTGGATGCGGAAGTTCGAGTGCAGCGACTTGATGTACTCGACGATATCGATCAGCCCGTCTTCGCTGATCTGCCCCTGATAGGTGGGCATGATGGGCGCATAACCGGCTGTCTCGTGCATGCTCGGGTTCAGGATCGAGTCGCGCAGAAACGCATCGTCGACCGTGGCGTAGCCTCCGCCGGTGAGTGGCACCTTTGCGCCGTAGACCTGCGCCAGGTTCGGGCCACGCGCCGCGGCGTCACCGGAGTGGCAACTGTTGCAGCCGAGGCTCGCGAAGAGCCGCTCGCCGTTCTGCGCGAGCGACATGCCGCTGGTCGAGCCCGCAGTCCACGCTTCGTAGTCCTGCTGGCTCATCGCCGTCACCGTGCCGATCATCTGCGAGTGCAGCGTGCCGCAATATTGCGTGCAGAAGATGTGATAGTCGCCGGGCGCCGTAGCCTCAAACCACACCGTGGTGTAGCGGCCGGGGATCACCTCGCGCTTCACGCGGAAGGCGGGGATCGAGAAGCTGTGAAAGACATCCTGCGAGATCATCGTGAGCTGCACCGGCTTGCCGATGGGCACATGCAACGCGTTGATCTCGTGCTGGCCGCCGGGATGCTCGGCCTTCCACATCCACTGCTTGCCGACGACGTAGATGTTCATCGCGTTGGGCGGCGGGCTGAAGATACGGAAGTAGAGCAGCGCGCCCCAGATGAAGGTGACCATGAAGAGCGCGAGCGGCACGATGGTCCAGGTGGCCTCAAGCAACGTGGAGCCTTCGATCTGCGTGGCTTCGGGACTGCGCTCCTTGCGGTACATGACGGAGAACACCGTGACCAGCAGTACGACGAGGATGAAGCCGAAGACCGAGATGGCGACGAGATAGAAATAAAGTGCGTCGGTATACGGCGCAATGCCTGACGCTTCGGGCGGAAAGATCGCGAAGTGCGTCAACCACTTGACGAGAAATTGCCAGAGAACGGGGCTGATGGGAGTATGCATCGCGGTTATCCGAGCGCGGCTTTCCGGGTCATCTGCCGGCTGTTGCGAATGTCGCGCCGGAAGTTAACCACCATGTAGGTGCCAAGGATCAACATCGTAAGAAGACAGCCGGCCTGAACGATGCGGGCGATCAGCAGGTCGTGCCGGTTGAGCAGCGGGTTGTAGCGATAGCAGTAGGTGAGGATGGCGTCGACCGGAGTCCCGATCTTTCCCTGCGATGCTTCGACAAGTCCCAGCTGCAGATCGCGCGAAGAGTATTCGACGCCGAGATAGTACTGCGCGAGGATGCCGCCCGGCGTCACCAGCTGCACAGCGGAAGCATGCGCGAACTCCGTCATCCTGCCATCCGGACCGGGCACGCGCGTGTAGCCATAGCCGACGGCCTTTGCCAGCGTGTCGATCTGCGGCTGCTGGCCGGTAAGAAAGTGCCAACCCGCAGCTGTTTCCGGACGGCCGTAACGCTTTACATAGTAGGCTTTGCTCTTCGCCGCGTCGGCAGGCGTCTCGTCCGGATCGATGCTGACGAAGATGACATTGAAGTCCTTGCCGGGCGCGAACTTCACCATGGTGAGCGCGCCGACGAGACCGTCAATCTCCTCCGGGCAAAGCATCTTGCACTTGTAGTAGACGAGGCCCAGAATCGCAGGTTTATTCCCGAAGTAGTCGCTGAGCTTTACCGTCTTTCCAGTGTCGTCGCGAAAGCTGAGATCGAGCGGCAGGCGCGTGTTGAGCCGCTGCGTGATGGCCACGCGCTGGATGAGCGAAGGCGCTTCGTCGCGCACCGGACCGGCCTGCTTCGAACCGTAGTCGGAGACCTGCGCAGAGGCCGCGAGGCCGGCCAGCAGCGCAAGCGCCACGCCCGCTGCCAGTCTCGCTGCTGTTCTCCGGATTGTCATCATCCTCTGCATATCTCTGCCTACTGGTTATTCGCCTTGGTTGACGCCTGCTCGCCCGCGAGCTTCGCCGTGCTGTTCTCTTCCTGCTCGAAGGCCGTGGGCGCAAAGCCATCGGTGAGCGGCACATGCACCACCGGCTTTGCATCGCCGGTCATCAGAGGCTCGGCATTCGCGGCCGCCGGCGCAACGGGCAATCCGCGCTGCGCGATCAACGCCATGGCCTGATCGATTGGGATGCGCACCTTCGTGTGCGAAGCATCCACCCAGCTGTAGTGATCGAGCAGCAGATCTTCCCTGCGATGAAGGTCGGCAAGGTCCTGGTTGCCGTCGTCGGTCTCGAGGCGCGGCGTGGGGAACTTCTGCGTGAGCTCATGAAGCTGCTGCTGCTCCTGCACTGGCGCTGGCTCCATGTTGCGCAGCTTGCCGGCCGGCTCCACGCTCGAAGCATTCCATTTGTTCACCGGGCCGTCTGTCTTCGCCAGGCCATAGTGAATCACCTTGCCGAGGCCGAAGCACACCAGGAAGAAGACACCGATGCAGACCGCAAGTCCGACCAGAAATACCGTGACGCCCTGCGTGCTGATATCCGTGACCTCGTAGCCCTCACGGAGCGAGCTGTCCATCTCCGGCGAGGGATGGCCGTGAGCGTCGTTCTCGGGCACGTCCGGTGGGTTATGCGTGGGCATGTTCCGGCTCCAGGATCTCGGCGAGGTGAGGATCGTTGACCGCGACCAGCGGCCGCTTCGTAAGCTGCGTGAAGTAATACGCGAGCCAGATGGCAATCATGGCTACCGGCACGGTGAGGTACTCGAGCATGCCGACGGAGAAGTGCAGGTTGCGCCGCGCATCGGCGAAGTTGGGCTCGACCAGCCACCACATGTCCCAGACGCGGGCGAAGATCATGATGCAGCAGACCACGGTGAGGCGGCTCTTGATGCGCTTCAGGTCGCGCGAGAGCAACAGCGAGAACGGAATCAGCCAGTGGAAGACCACGTCGAGCGTGGCAATGACGCCCCAGTTGCCGCGAATGCGATCGAGGTACCAGGGAATTTCTTCCGGCGAGTTGCCCGACCAGATGATGAGGAACGATGCAAAGGCCAGATACATGTTCAGCATCGTGAAGGCAAAGCAGAGCTTGCCGAGGTCGTGCTGCTCGGTGATGCGGAAGATGGTGCGAATCGGCTCAGCCGGCGAAAGACCAATCAGCGTAAGGATGACGAGCGCCAGCACGCTGTATCCCTGACCGACAAGAAACTGCAGGCCGTAGACCGTCGAGTACCAGGTGGGATCGAGCGACATGACCCACAGAATGGCGCAGCCGGTAAGCAGGATGGCGTAGGTGACTACGCCGATGCCGCTGAGGTTTTCGAACTTCGTTTGCCAGTAGGGAACGCGCGGTTCGGGGTCGGCATCGCGCTGTAAAGACCACTTGTTCAGCAGATAGTTGAAGAGGAACCATATGCCGAAGGCAACAAACGAGTAGACCCAGAAGGTGGTCGGGTTCAGAATGCCATGCTTGAAAAGAATCGCGTGCGCCTGCTCGTTGGTGATGAGCTTTTGCTTCGCAGCTTCGGCGGCGTTGGGGTATTTCGCCCAGAGATAGAGCCTGCCGAAGGTGACGCCGTACACGGCGAGCGGGATGAAGTAGAGCACCGGCAGCAGCAGCGTGCGGCTCATTGCTTCGAGCGGACGACGCACCAGCAGACCCCACTTGCCGCCGGAGAGATACTGCACCATCAGCAGGGCCTGTCCGCCGACCGCGAAGCCGAAGGTGATCATGAGCCCGACGAGCCAGGCGCGGAAGAAGTGATTCCAGCCGTCGCCGCTAAAGAAGCCGAGGATGACGCCGACGGCCGCGAAGATGGCGCCGACCGCGAGCGCCTTCGCGCGCCATCCGGATACAAAGGCCGGTGCGGCGAGTTCAGCGGGCAGCGTGCGGTTGTGATGGAGTTGGCTCATGCGCGTCTTCCTGCGTCCCCTGTCTTATTTCCCTGCGCTGTTCTTTCCTGTCCTGCGAATCAGTGCGTTGGTGCCGATCCTTTTGCTGCGTTCTTCGGCTGACCCGCGCCCGTTTGCGCTGGCGCCGTCTCCGGGTTCACCGGCGCGTGATTCTTCGAAGCCGGCGGATTCTGGTCTTCGCCCGGAACACCGGCCGTAATGGTGTTCGTCGGTTTCGCGGTCACGGCCGTCGCAGGCATGGCCCACTCGCCGGCAAAGCTTGCCGGCAGGCCTTCCTGCTCTGCAACCCGCGAGAGAGATTCCACCTGCGTTCCCTGCGGCACATCGGCGGTTGTCGCGTTCTGGCTCAGCTGCAAAGCGCGGATGTAGGCCGCGACGGCCCAGCGGTCGGCAGGCGGCAGCTGCGCCGAGTAATCGGGCATGGCGCCGTAGCCGTTCGACATCACGTAGAAGTAGTGGCTGAGCGGTTCGGCGAGGCGCTTCGCGTCGTGAAAGTTGCCCGCCGGTTTGTAACCACGCTGCACGATCATGCCCGCGCCGTTGCCTACGCGCGAATGACACGGCGTGCAGTAAATGTTGAAGCGCTCCTGCCCGCGCTCGAGGACTTCCTGTGTCGCAGGAAAGGGCAGGGCGTCCAGCTCCTTGCCGTCCTGCAGGCCGGTGTAGAAGTACTCGTCCTCATGCAGCTGGCCGCGTGCGACGGTGTGCTCCACCTGTGGGCGCGCCGAGCGGCCGTCAGCGAAGAAGTCCGTACCGCGCTGCGGAATGAACTTGGGCTGGTTGTGCATGTCCTGGCGGCAGCCGGTGACGAGCAGCAACGCCGCCGCAATCAGACCGAGCCCTGCGCCCTGCGCTCTGATGCCTGAGGTCTTAATAGTCCACCTCCACCACAGAGAGCGGATCGAGCGCCAGGAGAAATGCCCGAGAATCCTCGATCTCGAACTTCGGATCGGTCGACTCCAGGCACAGGAAAAACTTGTCGCTGGTGGCGCCGTTGCGAAAGTTCGGCGCGTGAAAGAGCGGATGATAGGGCTGCGGCAGGCCATTGAGCGCGAGCATGCCAAAGGCCGCGGAGAGGCCCGCGTAGAGGATGGTCCACTCGTAGGCAGGCACGATGAACGCAGGCCACGAATAGTACGGGCGTCCGGCGATATTCAGCGGATAGGCCCAGAGCGAGATCCAGGTCTCCAGGCTGAACATGGCCGCCACACCCAGCAGGCCGCCGATGAGGCAGACCAGCGAGACCTCGTTCTTATGGAAGCCGATAGCCTCGGCCGCCTCTTCCACCGGGTATGGCGTGTAGCAGTCCATGCGGCGGTAGCCCGTGGCATAGGCCGCCTCGGCCGCGCGCACCAGCTCGGTCGGGGTATCGAATTCGGCCAGCAGGCCGTAGGTTCCTTCAAGCACTGGCATCAGTCACCGGCCTCCGGAAGCGGTTCGCCCTCGGCCCGCACCTTGGCCTGGGGCAGCATCATGCGAATCTCGGACATCGGGATCATGGGGAGGAAGCGCACAAAGAGCAGGAAGAGCAGCGTGAACAGCCCCAGCGTTCCGGCGAAGGTCGCGTAGTCCCACTTGGTAGCGCGATAGGTGCCCCACGAGGACGGCAGGTAATCGCGATAGAGACTGGTGACGACGATGACGAAGCGCTCAAACCACATGCCGGTGTTGATGATGAACGACATGATGAACATGGCCGGCACACTGCGGCGCACGGCGCGGAACCACATCAGCTGCGGTAACGCGATGTTGCAGGTGATGAGCACCCAGTACGACCAGCCCATCGGCCCGAACATGCGGTTCCACATCATGAAGTATTCCCAGTGGCTGGCTGAATACCAGTACGACATAAAGACTTCCATGGCGTAGCCGTAGGCCACGATCAGGCCGGTGGTCAGCATCACCTTCGCCATG
>NZ_JASGFD010000090.1:0-11145 GCF_047605705.1 Silvibacterium sp.
GGATGGGGCACCCTGATCTTCGTCCCTGCTCAAGCCAGCTTCAGGCTTGGGTGGGAAGGCAGGAATTCTGCATTTCGAAACAGAGCAAGCTCCCGGATCGCCGCTAACGGGAGCGGAAGCTGAAGGCGCTCCGCACTGTGCGAAGCAGCTAGTTGCCCAGTACCGCGCGATACCGCAGCTGGCCCTTGCGCAGCTTGCCGAGCGCCTGGTTGGCGTCGGACATGCGGAAGCTCTCGATCCGCGCACGGACATTGTGCCGCGCAGCCACATCCAGCATCTCGGCAATGCGCCCCGGGCTGCCGGTATTCGAGCCGCAAACGCTCCGCTGCACCGAGATCAGAGGAAAGCCCGGCACCGAGATCGGCTTATCCGGCGCGCCCACAAAGCACAGCGAGCCGTGAGGACGAAGCGTCTGTACGAACGAGGCCCAGTCCAGGTCCGCGGTGATCGTCGAGATGATCAGGTCGAAGCTGCCTGCCAGCTCCTTGATCGCCTTCGACTCGCGGGAGTTTACAAAATGATGCGCGCCCAGCTCGCGGGCTTCCTGCTCCTTCGCGGCGGAGGTCGAAATCGCCGTAACTTCCGCGCCGAAGACCCGCGCAAACTGCAGCGCCAGATGTCCCAGGCCGCCGAGGCCGATAATGCCTACGCGCGAGGCCGGATTGATGCCCAGCGAGCGCAGCGGTGAATAGACGGTAATCCCCGCGCACAGCAGAGGAGCCGCCGTATCGCTCTCGAGCGCCTCCGGCAGCGGAATGGCAAAACGCGAATTCACGCGGATGGCTTCCGCGAAGCCGCCATGCCGATGCACGCAGGTCGGCTGCGCGCTGGCGCACAGGTTTTCTTCCCCCTTGCGACACCACTCACAGCGGCCGCAGGAGTTCGCCTGCCAGCCGATGCCTACGCGCGTGCCGAGCTCGAGCCCCACCACTGCCGAGCCGACCGCGGAGACCATGCCGACAATCTCGTGCCCGGGAATCAGCGGATACTGGCTGATGCCCCAGTCATTGTCGATAAGGTGCGCGTCAGAATGGCAGACGCCGCAGTGCGAGATGCGCACTTCCACGTCGTAGGGGTTCAATTGGCCGGGATCGTACTTAAAAGGCAGAAGCTCCGCCCCGGCTGCGTGCACAGCATAGCCCTGAATGAATGACATTGCGTTCAACCTGTCGATGATACGGATCGGAATGCCAGTCCGGAAGAGAAGCCGGCGCGAGCGTCCAACCTATTCTACCCGGATTGCGATCACCTGCTGCCCATTCAAAACAGCATCGACTGGAACCGACGCCAGCGGCACCGCCGATTCCCCATTCAGCGAGGCGGAATGGTTCTCTTTCTGCGGCTCCAGTGCGTTGGCCAGTGAGAGCGGCACTGCCGTCAGCGTGCGCCCATCCACGCCCACCTGCGGATCGGGCGCCAGCAGTGTCACATAGAGCCGGTCGCTCGGATGCTGCGCATTTAACTGCGCAATCGTTGCTGGAATATCAAGTTCCGGACCGCCGAACTGTGGCGGCTGCATCAGGCGATCGAGCGTCGCCCCGTCACTCACCAGCAGGCGCACCTTTCCATTCGGCAACGCAGCCGGCAAGGTCACCGGGATGCGCACATTCCGCACCTCGCCCCGCCACGGCTGCAGCGCCGCCTGCACCGTGATCGTGCTGCCCGCATGCACTTCGGTCGCATCGATCGTCGCCTGCTGGATATCGATCGTGCGTCGCCCGGGAATCGCCTCCACATCGAGCGTGATGCCTTCGACCGGAGTGCGCCGCGCCGCATTTTCATACAGTTTCGAGAACGACTGTCCCAGCACCACCGCCGCCATCAGGTTCGCCGGTGCAAGGTCAGTAGGCGCAACCAGATTCTCGAAGCTGACTTCCGGATAATCCTTGAGCTTCACCTTCGCGCGGATGCGATAGGTCATCTCCGATGCGTAGCGGTTTGACTCCATCAGTCCCTGGTACACCGACACCATCACCGCCGAAGGTGTCACCTGCTCCTGATCGACAACTTCCAGGTGCAGCGTCTTTGCATCCGCCGCACTTCCCTGCTGCGCGATGCGCACCGTCATCGGAATCATCCGCGCATCCAGATGAAACTGGCCCATGATTGCCGTCTCACGATCCTGCGTGAACGAGCCGATCGTTGACGTTGTATTCACGATCTTGAAGGCGTTGTATTCGGAAGGCAGCGTAGCGACCACGTCGGCGCGCGTCATCGGCATCGATACAGGTCCGAACTGTGTGATCGGATGTCCGCAGGCCAGCAGATGCTTCGCATCCACGTACGTCACCGTGCAGGTCGCGGCCATATCCAGATCGCCACGCACCAGGATCGCGCTCACTGCCGAGCCCGGAATCACGGGATCGTTCTCGCTCTTCGCATCGTCTGCCGCAGATCCCGCACCGCCGATACCCGCCACCGGCATCAGCCCCATATCGGGCGCATGCTCTTTCCAGAGCTTCAGCGCCTCCGGCGAAAAGCCGGAAAAGATCAGCGGCGTGTCGATCGGTTTGATCAACGAAGAGCCCGCACCCAGAGAGGCGAGCGTAGGATCGGCCGCCGCACTCTCCGCAGCCGCCGCAGTCAGCCCGGTTGCTGCTGCTGTCTGCGTATGCTCCTCCGCGGCAGGCGCAGCCTCCGCCGGATTCTCGTCCCGCACCTGCAGCATCTGCTCGATCGGCGTGATCCCGCAGATCGGCTCCTTGCTGAAGACGCCGATGCGATACGCCAGCGCGCCTGCGAGTTTGCCGTCGATATAGACAGGGCTGCCGCTCATGCCCGCGACCACGCCGGTGTATTCGGGCTTGGTGCCATGCAGCCGTGCCAGAATCATGTCCTGGTGCGGCCCGATCGCATTGTGCAGCACACCCAGGATCTCCACGTCCATCGGCTCCGGCGTCGTGCCCTCAAACACCGTCCAGGCCGTGCCATGCAGACCGCGATGCACCTGCGTGAGCGGAAAGATGGCATTGGAAGACGGCGGAGCAGGAGTTTCGGCGGGCAGAAGCGCAGGCGCAGCAAGAGCGGCAAGCACAATCAGGCAACGGGTGCGGCGGAACAGGTCCGGTGCGAGGCAATACACGCTTTAAGACTAGAGCAAAAGCTGGACTCTGCCCATCGATTCGCGCGACAGGCAAAATAAGCGGCTGCGCTACATTCGCTGGTCAGACGGATCCATCGGCCACCCGGCTTTTCAGGCACAGCAACACGCTTTTCCACTCCTGCAACCCGGTGCTTGCGGGGAGAGCACGGCAGGCACACAATGGAGGCAACCATGAAACCCACGTCTGGTCGTCTTGCTGTTGCGTTGACTTCGCTGCTCGTCCTTATTCAGGGATCAGGCTATGCCCTGGGCCAGCAGAGTGACTCCACCACACCATCTCAGCAGCAGACAACCACCACACCGGCGCAGCAGCCCCAGCAGACACAACAGGATCAGACCACGCCGCAGGATGGCGGTCCCACCGGCGACAACGGCGCCATCGCTATCCCGAAAAAGAAGGAAAAGGACGAAGCTCCACCACCGCTGCCTCCGCCCCCACCGAAGAATCCGGAGGGCCTGGGCACTCTCTCCCTGCGCGTAAACGTTCCTGAAGTCGACGTAAACGTCGGCGTCATCCTCGAGAAGACGCACCAGTTCGTACCGAATCTTCAGCAGGCCAACTTCCGTGTGTGGGAGGATGGCCAGCCGCAGCAGATCACGCATTTTCACCAGATCAAGGCGCCCATCACCGCCGTCATGCTGCTGGAGTTCGCCTCCAACAGCTATTACTTCATCCATGACATGCGGAACGCGGCCTGGACCTTCGCCCAGCAGCTCCGCCCCGACGATTATGTCGCCGTCATGACCTATGACATGCACACCGAGATCCTCTCGGACTTCACCACCGACAAGCGCGTGGTCATGAATGCCCTCAACACCCTCACCCTCCCCACCTGGAGCGAGACCAACCTCTTCGACGCCCTCTACCAGACGCTCGACCGCCTCAGCCGCGTCGAGGGCCGCAAGTATGTCGTCCTGATCTCCTCTGGCCGCGATACCTTCTCGAAAATCACACTCGATAAGGTCCTGCAGAAGATCCGCGCCACGCCGAACGTCACCATCTTCACCATCAGCACCGGCCAGTGGATCCGCACCATGACCGAGGGCCGCGGCGGCATGAACAGCCAGATCCGCGACATGAATTACCTCCAGGCCGACAACCAGATGAACACCTTCGCCCGCATGACCGGCGGCATGTCTTTCTTCCCGCGCTTCGCCGGCGAGCTGCCTGATGACTTCGGCCTCATCAACGAGTCCATCCGCAACCAGTACGTGCTCACCTATACGCCGACCAACCAGAAACTCGACGGCACCTACCGCAAGCTGCAGATCGAGCTGGTCGACAACGAAGGCCATCCACTGCGCATGCAAGATGAGAAGCACAAGCCGCTGAAGTACGACATCATCTCCCGCGACGGCTACAAGGCCAAGCAAGAGGTCGAGTAGGCAAATCCATTCGTCATTCCAACCTAAGCAACCAGGGGAGCGCAGTGGAGGGACCTGCGGTTTCGTTCAAACCATGCCCCAGAACGGTCTCTAATACTCCCCTAACCCGTTTTTGAACACGGAAGATATCACCGCAGGAAATAATCCACCCACCGCCGCGACTTTCCCTCCCGGCATCGGGTCCGACAGGAAGAGATGTGCTGCCAGGCGAGGCGAGGGCTTGCATGTCGGGAGAACGTCATGCCTCAACCTCCACTCACCCGCCGGGCCTTCCTGAAAGGTGGCGCCCTGGCCGTTGTCGGCACCACCGCCATCCCCAGCTTCCTGACCCGCTCGGTTCTGGCCCAGGCGACAACCGCCCAGGCCCAGGGCAAACGGCTCGTGGTCATCTTTCAGCGCGGCGCGGCCGACGGCCTGAATATCGTCGTTCCCTACCGCGAGAAGGCCTACTACGACCTCCGTCCCTCGATCGCCATCCCGCAGAATCAGGTCATCGATCTCGACGGCTTCTTCGGCCTGCATCCGGCCATGGCGCCGCTCAAGCCGCTCTGGGACCGGCGGGAGCTGGCCATCGTCCACGCCTGCGGCTCACCTGACCCGACCCGTTCCCACTTCGACGCCCAGGACTTCATGGAGTCCGGCACGCCCGGCCTCAAGGCCACGTCTGATGGCTGGCTGAACCGCGCCCTCGCCGCCGAGGCCCCGTCTCACCGGACCGGCACGCCTTTCCGCGCCGTCGCCCTTGGCGCGCAGGTACCGCGCACGCTCCAGGGGCGCGTGCCGGCTGTCGCCATCAACAATGTGAAGAACTTCACGGTAGGCAGCGCCGGCCCTAATTCCGGCATGGGGCCGAATGCAGGACAGGAGCCCGGCTCCGACTTCTCCGCCATGTACGACGAGAGCGTCAACACCGTGCTCCACGGCACCGGCCAGGAAACCTTCGAGGCCGTCCGTATGCTTCGCTCGGCCGATCCGGGAAACTACGTCCCTGCTGCCGGCGCCAACTACCCGAACAGCGCTTTCGGCAACAGCATGAAGCAGGTCGCCCAGCTCCTCAAGGCCAACCTCGGCGTCGAGACGGCCTTCGCCGACATCGGCGGCTGGGATACCCACCAGAATCAGGGCGCGGTCAGCGGCCAGCTTGCAGGCCGCCTCAAGGAGATGAGCGAAAGCCTCGCCGCCTTCTGGACGGACATGGGCGACGAAGCCGGCAATATCACGCTGGTTACCATGTCCGAGTTTGGCCGCACCGTCCACCAGAACGGAACCGGCGGCACCGATCACGGCCACGCCAATGTCATGTTCGTGATGGGCGGGCAGGTGGCCGGCGGCAGGGTCTATGGAAAATGGCCCGGCATGGATAAAACCCAGCTCTACGAGGAGCGGGATCTCGCCATCACCACCGACTTCCGGCAGGTCTTGGGAGAATCCGTCTACAAAACCCTCGGCGCCCATAATCTCAACACCGTTTTTCCAGATTCAGGTCTGCAATCGAATCACTTCCTGAACATCCTTAAAGCATGACTTGAAGGCATCCAGTTGGTAACGGTTTTGGCTGTCCACTTCAAGTAGCGCTCAAAGAACACCCTCCAAACAACGGAAAAGGCAGGAGCCGAAGCTCCTGCCTTTTTCACTTCCGGTGCCCCTGCCAAGTTACCCCTCGGATTCCAGGATCTGCAGGTCGAAGGGCTTCTCCAGAAGACATGGCATCGCCTCGATACGGTCCAGAGCCCGCCGCAGGCAGGAGCTGGTACAGGGCTCTACCGTCACCACGAACGGTAGGTTCGTCGTTGCGAAGCCCGGCTTCTGGAAGATCGCGTGAATGTTGATCCCCTCCACCGCCAGCGCCTGGGCGATCTCGGCGATGATGCCAGGACGGTCGTCGACTACGAAGCGGATGGAGTGCCGCAGCAGGAACTCGCCACCCAGCGCCTTCTTCCGGCTCGGCAAATCGACGGCCCGCGAGCCGTGAGCGATCGAAATCAGGTCCGAGACCACCGCAACCGCCGTCGGATGCCCGCCTGCACCGTGGCCTGAGAAGACCACGTCGCCACCGTACTTGCCGCCGACGAGCACCGTGTTCTCCGTCCCGTGCGACCAGGCCAGCGGTGATGTCTTCGGAACCAGCACAGGCCCCACGCTCGCCAGCACATCGCCCGTCGCCAGCTCTTCCCCGCGAATCTCCGCCCGCGAAATCTGCCGGATCGTGCAGCCAAGCTCCTTGGCATAGGCAAAATCGATCGCCGACACCGACCGGATCGACCGGCACGGAATCTCCGCCGGATCGAGATCGGCCCGCAGCGCCAGCCGGGAGAGAATCACCAGCTTCGCGCGCGCGTCAAAGCCGTCCACGTCCTCCGTGGGATCGGCCTCTGCATAACCCAGCGATTGGGCTTCCTTGAGCACGTCCTCGTACTCGGCGCCCTGCTCCATCTTCGAGAGGATGAAGTTGCAGGTGCCGTTCAGGATGCCTTCGATGCGCAGCACCTGGTCACCCGCCAGTCCCTGCTGCAGACCCGGGATTACCGGGATGCCGCCCGCGACTGCCGCGCCGTAAAGCAGGTTCGCGCTGGTCGAACGCGCCAGCTTTTCGAGAGCGATGCCCTGCGTCGCGATCAGCTTCTTGTTCGCCGTCACAACCGACTTGCCCGAGGCCAGAGCCCTCTCCACCCACGAGGCCGTCGGGTCGAGTCCGCCCATCAGCTCGACGATCACGTCGGCGTCCGACGTCAGAATCGTTTCGATATCTTCCGTCCAGCTGACCGTCGAAGGAACCCAGTCCTGCTTCTTCCGCGCGATGTTGCGGTTGTAAATGTGCGTGAGCGTCAGGCCCTCGGGCCGGCGATCAACGAGGATGCGCGCGACCGAACTACCGACGGTCCCAAAGCCAAGGATGGCCACTTTCAAAGGCGATGCAGGTGACGGCACTTCTTGCTCCGTGGATAAGGTTTCTTTTTAGGGTATATGACAATCGCGGCTTATCTGCCGTCTCCAGCCAGCAGGCTCGACGACAGAACGGGGGCAACCGCATCCTCCGTCTCAGCCTCGTTCGACGCCTCGGCCTCCGGTTCCGGCTCCTGAATCAACGGAATCCGCAGCTCCGCGCGGCATCCGTGTGGCTCGCGGTTCCTCAGCTCGATCGTCCCACCGTGGCCTTCGGCGATCTGCCGCGCCAGCGCGAGTCCAACACCACTGCCCGATTTCTTCGTCGTGTAGAACGGCACGAACAGATTCGAGGGATTGGTCAGGCCCGGACCGTTGTCGTCGATCAGGATGGCCAGCTGGCGCGGATGCAGCTTTGCCCGCACCGTCACCTCGGGAATGACCTCTGTCCGCGTCTCCTCGGCCGCCGTCTGCGCAGCCTCCACCGCGTTGCGGATCAGATTGATGAGCAGCTGCTCCATCTGGTCGGGATCGGCCGACACCTCGAGCGCGAGAATCTCGGCCGAAGGCTCCAGATAAACCTCGACCCGCGTCTCCAGCCGCACCGTGCGTTCCAGCAGCGGCCATACCGCCACGCGCCGCATCGCCGGAGCGGGCAGCTGCGCCAGCTGGCGGTAGGCCTGCACAAAGCGATGCAGCGACTCCGCGCGCCCTTCGATGACCGAGAGCCCGCGGTCGAAGTCCGGAGGCACCGCGGCCGCCTCGGGACGAGGCAGGCGGCTGCGCAGGCTTCCGGCGATGGACTTGATCGGAGTCAGCGAGTTGCTGATCTCATGGCCAAGTACGCGGATGAGCCGCTGCCATGCCTGCCGTTCCTCTTCGCGCAGCGCGGCGGAAACATCCGACAGCATGACCAGCGTATGCGGCTCGCCATGCTGGCGGAACATGCTGCGATGCACCATCCAGCGCGAGGGGGAACGCGCCACCTGCCCATCCAGATGCAGAATGCCTTCGTCCTGCTGGTGCAGCAGGTATTCGAGTCGCAGATGCACCGCGAAACGCCCGAGATCGCGCGCCGGATTCAGCGCAAAGAGGCGCTCCGCTGCGGGATTCATCAGCCGCAAGGCCTGATGCTGATCGAAGGCCAGCACCGGCGCGTCCAGCTCGGCGATCACGCGCCGAAAGAGCGCAGCAGCTTCGAGCGCACCCAGCCGCTGCGCCTGGTGCATGTCCGCCAGCGCGTTGATCTCGATGGCCAGGTCACCGAAAGGGTCGTCCGGCCGCGCTCCACGCGCGCGAAAGGAGTAGTCCTCCTCGCGCAGCGCCGCGACAACATTGGCCAGCGTTTGCAGAGGGCGCACCACCTGGTCCATGAACGAAGCGATGGCCAGCAGCATCGCCAGGGCCGCAATCGTCATGATGCTGACAATCGCGGCGGCCGTCAGATGCTCCACGATCAGTAGCCACAACAGCAACCCAAGGGTGGGAAGGCTCAACAGGCAGGAGAAGAAGCGCAGACGCGCCTCAAAGCTGAGGCGCCCGCTGATCGGGCGATTATGCCTGTTTCTTCTCCGGGTGTGGCTAGATCCCATACTTTTCCATCCGCCGGTAGAGCGCGCCACGGCTCAGGCCGAGCGCTTCTGCCGCCTGACTCACATTCCCGCTGGAACGTGAGAGGGCTTTGCGGATGAGGATACTCTCGACGGACTCCAGACTCATCTCTTCGAGACTGGGCCCAATGCCCGAACCATGTCCAGAACCTGACGTGCGCCCCTGCGAAAGTCCCAGGTCGACAGCTTCAATCTGGGAACCACGGGCCATCAGCACCGCGCGCTCGATGGTGTGATCCAGCTCGCGCACATTGCCCGGCCATCCATATTGCAGCAGCGCCTGCACCGCCCCCGGATCGAAGCCTGCCGCCTGCTTCCGGTAGCGTTGCGCGTAGCGAGCCAGAAAATGCGCAGCCAGCAGTGGGATATCCTCGCGGCGCTCGCGCAGCGGCGGCAGATGAATCTCGACCGTGTTCAGGCGAAAGAGCAGATCGGCGCGGAAGCGCCCGCCATCTACATCGGCGCGAAGATCCGCATTGGTCGCCGAGAGCACGCGCACATCCACGCGCCGCGTCTTCGACGAACCCACGCGTTCCATCTCGCCGGTCTCGAGCACGCGCAGCAACTTGGCCTGCTGGCGCGGCGGGATGTTCGCAATTTCGTCGAGGAAGAGCGTGCCGCCGTCGGCCAGTTCGAATCGCCCGATGCGCTCGTTGCGTGCATCAGTGAATGCGCCTTTCACGTGCCCAAAGAGCTCGCTCTCGAAGGTGCCTTCCGGCAGCGCGCCGGTATTCACCGCAACCAGCGAGCGCGAGGCGCGCTGCGAGAGCGCATGCAGCGATTGCGCTACCACTTCCTTACCTGTCCCGTGCTCGCCGGTAATCAGTACGTTCGCGTCCGATGGGCCGATACGCGCCATCGTCGCCAGCACCGTCTGCATCGCGGGAGCGGTAGCAATCATCTCTGGCAGTCCCTGCGCGCGCAGCATGCGATTCTCGGCTTCGAGCCTCTGGGCCCGCCGGACCGCATCGTGCAGCTCGATCTGCGTGCGCAGAATCGTCAGCAGACGCGCGTTATCCCAGGGCTTCTGGATAAAGTCCTGCGCGCCCCGCCGCATCGCCTCGACGGCGACTTCGACATTTGCCCACGCCGTCATCACAATCACCGGCATCTGCGGATCGTAGGACTTGATCTGCGAGAGCAGGTCGAGTCCTTCCTTGCCCGAGGTCGTATCGCGCGTGTAGTTCAGGTCGATCAGCAGCGCGTCGTAGGTGCCGGACATCAGCGCCTCGAGCACCATATACGGCGAGCGTGCCGTTTCCAGTCGAAAGCCCTCGGGCTCAAGGAGTAGCTCGAGGGCTTCAAGAATGTGAGGCTGATCGTCAGCCACCAGGATACAGGGCGTGCGGCGAAACTCCGCCGCAACACCCGCTGCTTCGAGTTGAGAATTCATGGCCATGACTACTTTCAGAAACAATGAGCTTCAAATCGCCGTAAGCCTGCTGCGCTTTCGGCGTCTTCCTTCAGAGGTTGATCCGGCAATATCCGGCTATACCTCACTCAGACTCTCCACCTCGGCGGCTGGAATGGAGCGGAACTTTGCGGCCAGCCTGCTCAGCCAGTTCGGATCCATGCAGGGGCGCTCGATGAACCGGTAATACAGCAGGCACAGAAACACCACCGGAAGAAGGAGAACGAAAAACTGGACAAGAAGGTTGAGAGGCACACCCCACGCCCCATGGAGAAAATGCTTCGTCGCCTTGAACAGAACCGCGATCAGCACAAAATGCAGCAGGTAGATGGAATAGCACGCTCCACCCACAATCGCGATGAGCTCGAAGCGGAGAAAGCGTCGCAGCATCAGGCTTCGAAGCCCGGCGAGCACCAGCAGGGTGTCCACGGCCGGAAGCAGAAGATGCATCAGGTTATCGTGGCCCTGGATCAGGAACATCACGGGAAGGGCGCCAAGCCCGACGATGTCCCAGGACCAACCAGCTCTTAGGCGGGTCAGATCACGCACGCAGATATCTGCGATGAGTATTCCCGCAAGAAAATACTGCACGTAATACAGCAGCGTCAGGTGCAGGAGACCCGTTTGCGTTACATGCCATTGCAGAAGCCCGCACGCCCCAACCGCCGACACCAGCAGCAGCCGCCTTGCGAGTGCACTCTGGATGCGGAAGACCTGCATAAACAGGGGAGCCAGCAGATAAAACTGGATCT
>NZ_JASGFD010000091.1:0-11078 GCF_047605705.1 Silvibacterium sp.
ATGCTCCACCGCTTGTGCGGGCCCCCGTCAATTCCTTTGAGTTTCAGCCTTGCGACCGTACTCCCCAGGCGGATCGCTTAACGCGTTAGCTTCGGCACGGCGGGATTGGGTACCCGTCACACCAAGCGATCATCGTTTAGGGCTAGGACTACCAGGGTATCTAATCCTGTTTGCTCCCCTAGCTTTCGCGCCTCAGCGTCAGTTATGGTCCAGTGAGCCGCTTTCGCCACAGGTGTTCCTTCCGATATCTACGCATTTCACCGCTACACCGGAAATTCCACTCACCTCTCCCATACTCAAGCCCGGCAGTTTCTGGTGCAGACTTCGAGTTGAGCCCGAAGATTTCACACAAGACTTACCGAACCGCCTACGCACCCTTTACGCCCAATAATTCCGAACAACGCTCGCCCCCCTCGTATTACCGCGGCTGCTGGCACGAAGTTAGCCGGGGCTTCTTCTCTCGGTACCGTCATAATCGTCCCGATCGAAAGGAGTTTACGTCCCAAAGGACTTCATCCTCCACGCGGCGTTGCTGCGTCAGGGTTTCCCCCATTGCGCAAAATTCCCCACTGCTGCCTCCCGTAGGAGTCTGGACCGTGTTTCAGTTCCAGTGTGTCCGTGCGCCCTCTCAGGCCGGATACAGATCACTGTCTTGGTGGGCCATTACCCCGCCAACTAACTAATCTGCCGCGACCCCCTCCTTAAGCGAATTGCTCCTTTGACCCGTAGGTGTTATGCGGTATTAGCTAAGATTTCTCCTAGTTATTCCCCACTCAAGGGTAGGTTAGTCACGTGTTACTCACCCGTGCGCCACTTTACTCAGGACCGAAGTCCCTTTCTCGTTCGACTTGCATGTGTTAGGCACGCCGCCAGCGTTGATTCTGAGCCAGGATCAAACTCTCGTTTGAAACCTGAAGTTCGCTCGATGACGGAGGTCATCGACTCGAACCGCCCTCACGATGCTCGAAAGATCGTGAAGGTCTATATTGCGAGAAGGATTAGACCGTAATCTTCTTCCATTCTCACGACTGGCATGTTCAACCTGATTGTCAAAGATCCCTTGCAGGGACCGCCTAAGCGGTTTGCTTGGATCGGGATAACAGCGTCATTCGACTGCTGCCGTCCTCGAACTTGTTGTGCTTTGTTTTTGCGACAACTTTCTTAGAGTATCGCATCTTCGCTCATCTTGTCAAGCTTTCGTTTCGGCTTATTTTGCCGAACCGCTTGACCGGATTCAGGAGGGAAGCTGCGTGCCAGCGGCGCGCTTTCAGCTGCAGCCTGCAGGCGTCTCTAGATTCTGCCGTTAAGCTTTTCGCTTAAGGCCGTATCGCAAAACATCGCACTAAACTTTTAAAGATCGTCAACCGACTCAGTCGGCGGCGGACATTGCCGCTCTTACGACGCGAGGAGCTCTACTCCTCAAACTTGCAGTAGGTTGTTCGCTTGATTTGGCGCCCAGCGCCAGAGTCGAACTTGCTACTTCGCTACTTACTACTTGGCAGACTCAAGAGCCCGCACCGCGAAGCATTCTTGCAACCTTACCACTCTCAACTTCTCTATCTTAGCAGCTTTTCTCGATTTATGCAAATTCTTAGTTGCTTATCGAAGGCGTCTTTCGTTTGCTGCCGCCTTTTATACTTTATCACGCTTATCGCGTTCTTGCAACTTCTAAACTTTTTTACTGCGATTGTCGCTTTTGGCGACTTTTCTAACTTATCAGCTCTTTTTGTTTTCTGCAACTCAATCTTGGTTGCGGTCAGGAGCAGTTAGATGATTTCGTTGTGCGACTTGCTAAAGTTAGCAGCTCTTTGTGTTTTTAGCAACTCGATCTCGGTTGCGGTCAGGAGCTTGTCTCGAACATTCCGTAACAACAAGATCGATACTACCGAGCATGTAGAGTTCCCGCAAGCGTGGAAAACCGGGCAATTCTGTTGAAAAAGCGTGAATTCATGCGGGTTTGCGGCCACTTATCCCTGCTTAACCGCACCATCAATCCACTCGTGGGGGTAATTCGATGTCGGACCACTACAGACAGTGGGTTATGCTTCTGGCCATGCGACCTTTCTCCCGTATGGGACTGCTGCTCTGCTGGCTGCTTCTTTCGCTACCGGCCGCATGGTGCATGCCGCACCGTCATATCGATACCGGATTCCTGAACCGCACGGTCGCGGTGAACGGCTCCGTGTACCACTACCAGGTCTACCTGCCTGAGGGATGGAATGAGCACGGCAGCTGGCCCGTCATCCTGTTCCTGCATGGATCGGGAGAACGCGGCTCCGAGGGTATGGATGAGACCCAGATCGGTCTTCCCCAGGCGATCCGTATCCATCCGGACCGCTGGCCCTTTCTTGTCGTCATGCCCCAGGTGCCTTTCGGCCACCATCGCTGGACGGACCCGGACATGATGCAGATGGCCCTGACCGCCCTCGACCAGGACACGAAGGAGTTCCACGGCGACCCCGACCGCACCTATCTGACCGGGCTCTCGCTCGGAGGCTACGGCGTCTATGAGCTGGCGCGCTACCATCCTCGCCGCTTTGCCGCGCTGGTCCCGGTCAGCGGCGGCATCTTCTGGTCCTATAAGCCGGATCGCTGGAAGGAGGCCGCGACCCTCCCCGGCGAGTACGCCCGCGCCATCGGGCACACCCCGGTATGGATCTTCCACGGCTCGGACGACAACGTGGTCCCGGTGAAAGAGGCGCAACTGATGTATGAGGCCCTGAAGCTGAGCAACGGGAATGTCCGCTTCTGGCAGTACGCCGGATGGCGGCATAACGTCTGGGACAAGGCCTATAACCTGCCTGAACTGCCGAAATGGCTGCTCGCCCACCGCCTCAGCTCCACGCCGAAGCTACAGCCGCTGTCAGAAGAAGTGCTCGTTCCCCTGCACCCGGTGCCGGCCCGCATCAACCCGGACATCTATGACGACTACGCCGGGGTCTATGAGGATGAGGGCACGGTCGAGGCCACCATCCAGCGCCAGGGAGACCGGCTGCTCAACCGAAACCGCACCGGAGACGTGCTGGAGCTGCTCCCGGAAAACACGAATACGTTCTTCTACGCCACCGGCAGCGCCACCCGCCTCATCTTCGAGCGGGACGAGCATGGCGAGGTAAAAGGCATCCTCTATCGGGACGACCGCCACGAGGAATTCTGGGAAAAGAAGCGCTAGCAGGGCTCAGGGCTCAGATAGAGCACCAGCCTCGACGGTGGCCCATTAAGCCCGCAGTTGGCTTGAGTGGGGAAGCACAGCACGAAATCCAAAGCAGATGTGTCATTAGATAGGAAAGCCCGGGTGCCCCACGTCTCGATTTTGAGACGTGGGTGGGCAGAATTCCGGCTTCCTCTCCTTATCCGCTACTTCTACCCACGCTTCTGTCCGCGAGTGGACGGCGATCTCCCCCAGTGGACACTCCGTGCAGCGTCAATTTCTTGCAACGCATTGAAGAGGCGAGACTTACAGGAAAATAAATTTGGCCCTCGGCGTGCTCTTATCTCTACCGCAAGATTCCGAGGAAAAAGCCATGCCCCTGCCTGCTAACCCACTTTCGGGCCGCCCCATGCGCCGTCTGGCGCTGTTCGTTGCTGTTTTCGCCACGATCGTGGCGGTCGGCACAGAGCCCTCCCACGGCCCGCACCAGAGCTGGAAACAGCGCTGGCAGCAGTTTTCCGGCAGCTTCCATCCGCAGGTCCATGCCGAGTCGGCCGTTGCCGAAGGAGCGGCGCTGGGCAATGTCGACGGCTGGGCTGTCCGCGAATGCGCGGGTGACAAGGAACAGACCCACTGGGGCTGGGGCGGGGATCGCCAGCGCGTCTGCGAGATGCGCACCATGCGCCTGGGCACCCCCTCCAAGCTCGATGTTTCCAGCATGAATGGCGGCATCCATATCGAAGGCGAAAACCGCCAGGATGTGGTGGTCGAGGCTCGCGTCGAAGCCTGGTCGGATGACGCCCAGGATGCGAACGGCATCCTGCACTCGGTGCAGATCGAGGCCAACGACGGCCTCATCCGCGACAAAGGGCCCAGCTTTCACTGGGGCAATCGCGGCTATGCCGTCACCTATACGATCCACGCCCCCCATCAGCTCTCGGCCGAGCTGAAGACCATGAACGGTGGCATCGGCCTGGCTCACCTCAACGGCCAGCTTCGCTTTGACACCACAAACGGCGGCGTCGACCTGACCGATCTCTCCGGCGACGTAAAGGGCAGCACGGTCAACGGCGGCCTGGATATCGCGCTCTCCGGACAGCACTGGAATGGTCAGGGCCTCGATGCCGAGACCACCAACGGCGGCATCACCCTGAACCTGCCCGAGCGCTACGCGGCTCATCTCGAAACCGGCACCGTCAACGGCGGGATCGAGGTCAACTTCCCGGTCACCGTGCAGGGCGAGATTCGCCATCACCTCACCACCGATCTCAATGGCGGCGGTCCGACCATCCACGCGGAGACCACCAACGGCGGCGTCACCATCAGCCACGCCGATGCCGAGTCGATGTAAACGCATCGCTCACGAAAAGGGGACCGCCCGTGCGGTCCCCTTCTTTTTTGCCCTTAAATATCTCCGCTTAGCGCCAGGCCGCTCCATCCAGCAGCGCCATCTCGGCGACCTCCACCCGATCCCGCCCGTTCTGCTTGGCCAGGTAGAGCGCCTGGTCAGCCGCTTCCACCATCTCCGACGGCCGGATGAAACCGGGCATATCGCAGGTGGCCACGCCGATGCTGACCGTGACGCAGCGGGACTTGCCCTCTTCGTACCGGATATCGAGGGAGCGGACCGCCGCACGGATGCGCGAAGCTACCTGCTGAGCGCCCAGGTCGGTGGTATCGGGGAGCACCACGGCAAACTCTTCGCCGCCGTAGCGGGCCGGCAGATCGCCGACGCGATTGAGCGACAGCTGGATCGCATGCGCAATCCGCACCAGGCAGGCATCGCCGACGCGGTGGCCATAGTGGTCATTGAGCAGCTTGAAGTGATCGATATCCAGCATCAGCAGCGAGAGCGGTGACTCCGTGCGGCGCGAGCGCGCCACCGACTCCTCCAGCACCTGATCGAAACGGCGCCGGTTGGCGACGCGGGTCAGCGCGTCCTCGAGTGAGAGCGCCTCAAGCCGGTCGCGTGCCTCGGCCAGCTTCTGCTGAGCTCGGACGTAATGGCTCTGCTGCACCGCGGCCCGTGCGCCATAGAGCATCAACGCCAGAGCCACAGCACCAAATCCGAAAGGGAAGTGGCGTTGCATAAGGGAAGAACCAAGGCCAAGGACAACGAGACAGAAAAGAATGGCAATGCTGTTTTCGAGAAAGATGGCATGCCTGCGCCCGGATGGCGCCGAGACCACCGGCTGCCGCTCTTCAGGAAAGCACAGGACAAGCAGGCCGCTGCAGAGCGCGATCCACGGCAGGTCGACGATCACGTTATGCCAGAGATTCGTGATCGGCGTCTGCATTTCGAAGTAGTTGTAGAGCGCCGCGCACGACGCATAGAGCCAGAGGAACCCGGCCACGAGGCCGAAGAAGGTTCGCTTGAGCGAGCCCCGCGGGAACGTGACCGCGCGGAGCAGCGCCACCAGCGCCAGCACCAGGTTCTCGAGGTTGTAGTAGTGAATCAGCCTGGGAACGGGGATCGACTGGAAGGGGTGCGCGGAAAAAGGCCCGTCAAAGGCATGCACATAGGCCAGCAGCGCGGCCAGCCCCACCTGCAGCATGTCGAGCAGGACAAAGACATCGAAGCCCGAGGCCTCGCCCCGATCCTCCAGCGTCAACGTGACCGCCAGCAGAGCCGGAACTCCATAGATGAAGTCGGAGAGAATGGCCAGCGTCTCATAGTGCGGCTCTGGCCGGCGGGTCACGTCCGAGATGCTGAACAGCACCATGCCGACCGCCCAGAAGGCCAGTCCGAAGGCAAACAGCCACGCGTTCAGGCGCAGCGACGGGCGCAGGTCAGGCATACGGCGATAGAGCAGGAAAATTGCCAGCACCGGCATTCCGGCCAGCAAGGTATCGTTCACCATTGCGGCCGGATACGCCGGCATGTGCAGGGAGAACCAGTGCAGGATCAAAAGCCCGGCCGCCGCGGGGAAGACACGCCGCCAGCTTACGGGGCCTCGTGTTGTGAAGGTGCTCTCCAGGGCGGACTCCAGGGTCAAGCTCCAGGCGTGAGGAGGAGAGCGGCTACCTGGAGATAAAGTGCGAAGCGCCAATCGCGCCTCTGCTCTCAAGTCTGATGGCGCGGACGATGAGCGGCAATCCTGCCTTCGGGGGATAAAGGCGGACGCCCGTGCTACTGCGCCATAGAAATCGATACTTAGCCTAGGATGCGCCGCAACGGCGCGACAGAAAGGGAGTGCGGCAGAATATCTGCGCTAAAAAGGCTTGCCGCGGAAGAGGTACACCAGCTCGATGACCAGGATGATCACCACCGTCAGTTCGAGGAAGAATGCACGGCTCTGGTTGAACTGGTCGACCATGAAGCGATACAGCTCCTCGGCGGTGCGAACCTTCTGGGTTACCAGGTCCTTGTAGTCCGGCACGCCGATCTTCTGCGCCGCCAGCTTGTAGAAGCGTGCGGAAAACATGTCGGAGAGGAACTTGATGGCGTTGTCGGCATGCTCGGTCAGCTCATCCACATCGAGCAGCACCGTATGCAGCCCCGTGGCCGAGCGCGCCAGCCGCCAGCGGGCGAAGGTTCCGGTTCCCTCGTCGAGCAGTTTATAGACGCGCTCCAGCTCCTCGGTCAGCAGGTCGTCGTAATGACGGAACTCGAGCAGCTGCGAATTGGCATACTCCAGCAGCTGGATGGCCGTCTCCGCGCCCGAGGCCGAATCGAGGAGAAAGGCCGCGTTCCATCCAATCACGGCTAAATCATTGGCATAGTACGAGATGCGCGACTGCAGCACCTCGTTTACCTCGCTCTCGGCCAGATTTCCGGTGTCGCCGCGAACCACCTGGGCAATGCGCGCCCCGTACTGCTGGATCAGCTCCGGCACCGTTGGGCACGGTCGCCCATCCGAGGGCACAAGCTCCCGGATGTGAAAGATGAGGTAGTCCTCGCTCAGCCACTCCCGGTAGGGCTTCACGATCGCGGTCGCCGCCCGGGCCAGCTTGTCCCGCACAATCCGCGAAGCTTCGGCGGCAAAATCGATATCCCACGCCCAGCGGCTTGCGAGCCCGGCCAGCCTGGACCAGCCGCCCGTGTACGGCAGCTCGAATACGATGCTCAGCACGCCGTAGTCGTAATACTTGATCTGCCCGGTAAGCCGCTCCCCGCTGGCCAATACCAGCGGCTCAACCGGCTCGACCACCGGCGGACGGTCATAGTCGACGGCGCTGGCCGAAGGGGACGGGATCTGCGGCGCAACCGGAGGTGCAGGAATCTGGGGTTGGGGCTGCGGCTTGGGCGCGGTGCGCGCACCGAGAATCTCACGCAGATGATCGAGACGGATCGCCTCGCACACGTCGAACTGGAGCAGGACCAGCACCGAGCCCTGCAGCGTAAGGTCCGCGCCTCCCGCCGAAGCGGAAGAAGAACCAGCGACAACGGCGGACTGAAGACTCGACTCGAGCATCGTGGGAGCGCCTTGGGGAATCTTACCCCAACCCAATGAAAGCGATTCGCGAGCGCGGCTACGGCTTTCCTGGTGAGCTTGGACGGAGCTTCCCATCCGATTTCGGTGCGGGATCAAGCCGGCCTGCGGCTAGTTCTTGATCCGACGGAGAACTGCAGGTTCCTCCACTCCGCTTCGCTTCGGTCGGAATGACAGATATTTTTCGAGCATCATCTCTTCTGTCATTCCGACCGGAGCGGGCGCAGGCCGCGGAGTGGAGGAACCTGCGGTTCTCCTGTAACAAGCGAGAATGCGGATGTCCCTTCCAGGCTTCGCCTGGGCGGGAACGCACAATCCATGGACCAAGATTTCCGCATCAAGCGAGTTTCTCGCCGTCAGCGAGCCCTCAATCGAACTCCGGCTCCTTTGCCGAGTCCACGACGACCACATCCACAGGTGCCTTATCGGACTTCACCGTCAGTCCCAGCTGCTCGCGCAGCGCGGCGAACAGGCCGGGATAGACCGCACCACGCGAAGAGAAAGCTAGCTCGCCAGCTCTTCCGCCTCCGGCAGCTTCGCGCCCGCGATCAGCTTTTCGGCGAGCGGCTGCGGCACCAGGTCGTAGTGATCCATCTCCATATGAAAGCTGCCGCGCCCCTGGGTCAGCGCCGTGAGCGTCTGTCCATAGCTCAGCATCTCGGCCATCGGCACCTCGGCGCGCAGGAGCGTAGCGCCTCCACGCGAGTCCATCCCCTGCACCCGGCCGCGCCTCTGGTTCAGATCGCCCATGAGCGCGCCGGCAAACTCCTCCGGCGCGTCGATCTCCACCCGCATTACCGGCTCCAGCAGCGCGGGCCGCGCCTGCTCCATGCATTTGCGGAAGGCCAGCCGCCCGGCCATGCGGAAGGAAAGCTCGTTCGAGTCCACCTCGTGGAAGCTGCCGTCATAGAGCGTCGCCCGGAAATCCATCACCGGGTAACCCGCGAGAAAGCCGCGCGCAGCCGCCTCCTGAATGCCCTTTTCCACCGCCGGAATGTAAGCCCGCGGGATCGCGCCGCCAAAGATGTCATTCACAAACTCGAAGCCCGAGCCGCGCGGCAGCGGCTCAATGCGAATCTTGCAATCGCCGAACTGCCCATGGCCGCCAGTCTGCTTCTTGTGCCGCCCCTGCGCGTCCGCCTTGCTGCGAATGGTCTCCCGGTACGGCACCTTCGGCGCCTTCAGTGTCACCTCGGTGCGATAGCGGCGGCGCAGCTTCGAGACCACCGCCTCGATATGCGGCTGCCCTGCACCGGAGATGAGAAATTCGTTCGTCTGCGGATCGCGGAAGAAGCGGACCAGCAGATCCTCCTCCATCAGCCGATGCAGCGCCGTTGCGAGACGATCCTCGTCGGCGCGGGTCCGCGGCTCGATCGCCCAGGTCATCGCGGCCTCGGGCACCATCACCGGCTCGAAGAAGATCTCATGCCCCTTGTCGCCCAGCGAATCGCAGGTATAGGTCTCCTTGAGCTTGGCTACCGCGCCCAGATCGCCGGCATGCAGATCGGCGACCGGCACCGCCGTGTGCCCCTGCATCACGCACAGGTGCGAAAGCTTTTCGACAGAATGGCGCGAGTAATTGGACAGCGTGACATCGTTCTTCACCACGCCGGAGAAGACCTTGAAGAAACTGATCCTTCCAGCGAAGGGGTCGCTCATCGTTTTGAAGATAAAGAGCGAAGGCGGTTCCTGATCGTCGACCTTGCGCATCACGAACTCCTGCGCGAAGGGTCCATCCGCCGCCGCGCTCATGCCCGGCGGCAGCTGCTCGCTGCGGGCGGCCACCGGTGCGCGTTCGGCCGGCGAGGGCGCGTAGACCTTCAGGAAATCCAGCAGATGATCCGTGCCGATGCAGGCGCCGCCGCTCGCGAAGAGCACCGGGAAGATGCGGTCTTCGCGAATGGCATCGTGCAGTGCGGTGATCAGCCGCTGCTCGGGGATCGTGCCCTTGGCGAAGAACTCCTCCATCAGCTCGTCCTTCCCCTCCGCCACCAGCTCGACCAGCACCTCGTGCGCCGCCTGCGCGGCCTCGCGCATGAATTCCGGAATCTCCCCGATACGCCCCGCGCCATCGCCGTTCGCGGTGTAGAAGAAGGCCTGCATGGTCACCAGATCGACCACTCCCTCAAAGCCGCCTTCTCCATAAATCGGCAGCTGCACGGGCAGCAGGTGCCGGCCGAAGCGCTCACGCAGCGCGTTGATCGCCGAGTGCACATTCTCCGCCGCACGCGGATGGTCCATCTGGTTGAATACGACGACGCGCGGCAGGTTGAACTCCTCGGCATAGAGCCAGACGCGCTCGGTCATCGGCTCCAGGCCGCAGGGCGCGTTGATCACCACCAGCGCGGCCTCGACCGGAATCATCGCCGCCCGCGCCTCATGCAGGAACATATGAAAGCCCGGCGTATCCACCAGGTTGACCTTGATGCCGTTCCACTCGGCGAAGGCGACGGCCGCCTGCATGGTGGTGCGGCGCGCGACCTCTTCTTCGTCATAGGCCGTGACGGCGCTGCCATCCTCCACATGCCCCAGGCGAGGAGTCATGTGGGCGGCATGCAATAGCGCGGAGATCAGCGTGGTTTTACCGCTGTGCGCATGGCCGACCACCGCTACATTGCGGATCTCATTTCCCAGATAGGATTTCATTGAGCGCTCCTGAGAGAAAAACTCTTTGCGCCGGTGGCGCAGGGGCCGGTACGGAGCGCAGCGGAGGGCGCTGTGCTCCAGTACGTACAGATGCGGCAGGGTAGGGATCTCTCGATGGCGTCGAAGAAGGCGCGGAAAGCGTGCCGCCGAATTTGCCGACCTCATGCTTCATAGGGGAGAGGCTCGCGCAAACGGGATGGACAGGCGTCAGTTCGCAACGGGCAGGGCCTGACGCCTGTAAAGATTCGGATGCTAGCAGGAAACCTGCGGACAGTTCCAGTTCCAGCGAAAATTTCGTTTTGATGGAGAGGCAGCCCGCAGCAAAACAGGGCTCAGGGCTCAGGGCGCAGATAGGAGCGCATAAGCAGGAGCGCGACCAAAGGGAACGGAGGCCGAAGGCAGACGCACTGCGCGAAGCAGCTGTCATGCCGGCCGGGGCGAGATGCCTTTCGTCTCGCGCAGTGGAGGAACCTGCGGCCGTTCCGGTCGGAATGACAATTCGTACGTTGCAGAAGGAAAAGAACCCGGGTGCCCCACGTCTCGACGTTGAGACGTGGGACACAGTGTCACAGGTTCTAGCGGTAGTTGCGGGCGAAGACGTCGTGCGGCAGGCCGTCACGATGCGCCAGTCCAGCCAGGGCAAAGGCCTGATCGCGCGGCATCACGTCCCCAAGCTCGACCAGATACGGCGCGCCGCCGGTCGGCGTAAAGACATGCGGATGCAGCTCCGGATGCTCGCGACCCACTGTTTCAGCTTTATGCTGCGCCTGGTCCTCGTGGTTGTAGGTGTAGGCGATCACCCGCCAGCCGGGCCGGGCGTCAGCCGCGGAGGTCCGCGGCGATGCGGC
>NZ_JASGFD010000092.1:0-10695 GCF_047605705.1 Silvibacterium sp.
CTGCCTTGCAGCCCGGCCTTGCTTCTGCCGGTAAAACCTTACGAGGGATTTCGCATCCCTCCAGCTTCCGGCTTTTCAGCGGGAAGCCTAAATGGAGTGGTGCACAGGGGAGGATTCGAACCTCCGTAGCTCCAAGGAGCGGCAGATTTACAGTCTGCTGCCATTAACCACTCGGCCACCTGTGCATCCGGTTGCCGGACTCCAGCCCTATCCTGCTTTGAGACACCCACCAGCATTCCGGATGAACATCCGGACAAATTGCATTGCGCTGATGAAGGAGTCCGCTACGGGGTGTGACCGGCGATCCTGCTATATGCCTGCCTGGAACCGCGGAGTTGGAGCTGGCGAAGGGATTTGAACCCCCGACCGTCTGATTACAAATCAGATGCTCTACCAGCTGAGCTACGCCAGCCCAAAACAGCCTTGTATCCAGCCTGCCACACACGCACGAATGCTTTGCAAACAGGGGGCTACAGAACAGATAGTAGCACGCGACCTGCAGGACTGCAAACGACTCAGGGCTCAGATAGAAGCAGTTGTCATTCTTCCCAGAGCGAGACGCTTTTCGCCTCGCGCAGTGGAGAAATCTGCGGTTCTTTTGCAGGATTAGCGATGCCCCCATGTTGCTTCTGGCCTCCCGCCCAAGCGAAGCCTGGACGGGCCCCCCATATCCTCGCGTGTTATGGCAGAACCACAGGTTCCTCCACTTCGCGGCCTACGTCCGCTTCGGCCGAAATGACAAAGTGAAGAGGAAAGAGAGAGCTACATTCGTGACCAAAGGGAGCGAATGCCGAAGGCAACCGCCCTGCGCGAAGAAGCCGAAGGCGGAAGGCCTGACGGCCAATCCTCGCACTGCGCGAAGCAGGAAGCAGCGTAAGATGGCATCCCATGCAGGAAATCTCTCGACGGGAACTATGCGTAGGCCTGCCCGCCCTGGCAGGCCTCTTCGGAAGCCTCACACTCGCCCATGCGCAGGCGAAGCCTCCCGAGGCGCTGCCGGATATCTCACGCGCCTTCGCCTTCGATCAGCTGCCGGTCCACACCTCCGCCAACGGAGGAGCCTCACGGCCGGTGCTCGCAGGGCGGCTGCCGACCGGAGAAATCATCGAAGTCCATGAGACGACGCTGCCGCCGGGCGCCATGCCGCATCCGCCGCATAAGCATCGGCATTCGGAGCTGATGATGATCCGCGAGGGCTCGGTCGAGTTTGAGATGGACGAACAGCGCTCCGTCGTGGGACCGGGCGGCGTACTCTATGCCGCTTCGAACACCATGCACGGACTAAAGAACGTGGGCACGACGCCCGCGAATTACTTCGTCATCGCGATCGGAATCGAAAGCTAGCGTCGGCGAGGCCTCTATTGACTCGCACAGCGGGCTTGCATGGAGCCCGATGCCTCCTCGCGACGAGCGTGAGCGCATGCCGAAGGCGAAAGGCCAGGACGGCCAGTCTCGCCCGGCGCACAGCCGTTACTTCCAGAGGCCGACGATGAGTCCACCGGTCACGATAAGGCTCCCGCCTACAAATACCTGCGGCGTAGGCAGAGTGTGGAAGAACACGTAATTTGTGACCTGAAAGACGACGAAAAGCGTGGCGATATAGATGCCCACCACCTGAGCGAACTCCACCGGAGCCAGGTTCAGCGAGGTCCCGTAGAGCGTGAGCGCCAGCGCTCCTGTCAGAAAGAGACCGACCCGCGCAGCGCCGCTTCCGTGTTCGAGGGCGATGCGGACCAGCGCATCTCCGGTGGCTTCAAGGACAGTCGCCAGAAGTACAAAGAAAAAGACCTTCACCTTACGAGCGTCTCAAACTGCCACGCCGGAATCAACCCAAACCGGACGAGAGCGACCGGATTCGCGGTCTCTTCAGAAACAAAAAAATCCCGGCAGGGGAGCAGGCCTGCCGGGGGTGGGATGACCAACAGCAATGCAAAAACTTAGCGGACGCCGCCCGATACGTTGATCAGCTCGCCGGTGACCCAGGCGGAGTCATCCGAGGCCAGGAAGACGGCCACGGGTGTGATGTCCTTGGTCTGGCCGATGCGGCCGAGCGGGGTCTGCGCGGCGGCACCCTTTTCGAAGTCGCTGCCGATGATGCCCGCGGTGTGCGTGCCCTCGGTTTCGATCAGGCCGGGGTTGAGCGCATTCACGCGGATCTTCTTCGGGCCGAGCTCCTTCGAGAGCACATCGGTGATGGCGTCGACCGAGGCCTTGGTGGCGCTGTATACCGATGACGCCGGCGGGGTGATGCGGCTGACGACCGAGCCGATGTTGATGATGCTGCCGCCCTCGGGGCCGATCAGCGCAACCGCTTCGCGGGTGGCCTGCAGGAGGCCAAGCACGTTGGTGTTGAACTGCTTGTGGAAGTGCTCCTCGTTGATCTGCTCGATTGCGCCGAACTCGTAAACGCCGGCGTTATTCACCAAGATGTCGACCTTGCCATAGGCCTTCTTCGTCTCGGCAAAGACGCGCACCACGTCGTCGTTCTTGGCGACGCTGCCCTGCACGGCAATGGCCTTGCCACCCTTGGCGGTAATTTCGGAGACGACCTTCTCGGCGCCTTCCTTGCTCGAGCTGTAGTTGACGACGACCGAAGCACCCTCGGCGGCCAGTCCCTTGGCGATATCCGCGCCGATACCCTTCGAAGCACCCGTGACGACTGCGACCTTACCTGCAAGCTTGCTCATGGCGAATCTCCTTGGATCCTTCCGGATCGAGTGCCGGGTCGCCTTGAATTCGACGATTCGACAACTATCGAATTGATGAGGCGCACGGGGAAAGGATGCAGGGGAAATTGCGCGCGGTGTGGAAATTCTGTGGAGCGGTGGATTCCGGGGCTCAGGGCTCAGGGCTCAGGGCTCAAGGCTCAGGGCTCAGGGCTCAGGGCTCAGGGCTCAGGGCTCAGGGCTCAGGGCTCAGATAGAAGCATAAACAGGAGCGCGACCAAAGGGGCGGAGGCCGAAGGCGATTCGCCCTGCGCGAAGCAGTTGTCATTCCGACCAGAGCGAGCAAAGCGAGCGAAATGGAGGAACCTGCAGTTCTCGCTGGATTCATAAGAAACCGCATATTGCCCTTACCTTCCTACCCAAGCGGAGCTTGGATGGGGCACCCGTATCCTCGCTGTGGCGAGAGACCTGCAAGGTTCCTCCGCTTCGCGGCCCGCGACCGCTTCAGTCGGAATGACAGGGGAAGAGGAACGTTTTGGGTGCTTTACGTCTCGACTGGAAATCGTGGATTGCAGAATCCGGGAGTCGCTCACAAGCCCAAGGCCGGGTGGAGCGGGGGCATACATCGCCCGCGTGCGCTCAGGTTCCTAAATTCTGCGTTTTCAGGCGAAGTCGATGCGAAGGCGGTCGTAAAAGGCGTCGAGGACGTCGCGACGCAACTGGTAGTTGACGAACTTGCCGTTGCGCGTGGCGGTGACCAGCCCGGCCGCCTCAAGTTCCTTCATATGATGCGAAAGCGTGGCCGGGCTGATATCGACACACTCCCGCATCGAACTACACGGGGTACAACCTGTCGAGCCGATGTGCCGCAGGATGTCGTACCGCCGCGGATCGGCGAGCGCTCTCGCGATGAGCTGCACCTGATCCTCGCTGAGCAGGACGCCGGAATCGGACTGTACTTCTTGGCCCATAGCCTGATATGACCGCTGATTTAATCCTAGACCATTGGATGAGGCTGGGAGCCAAAACGATTGATATGTGCAGGGTCTGCGATGCAGCAGGCCTGCCCGGTCGATTCTCCGCGCAAATTCTCATGGATGTCGCCCGCGGACGATGCTAATCTGGGCGCGCTCCGGCTACGCTCTCATCCTGTCCCTTCTGCCGGCCTCCCCAAATCCGGAATTCTGGCAGGTGGCGATGTCCACAACCTCGGTAGCGCCGGCGCGCAAGCTGCGCGCCGACGACATTTTCTTCCCCGCGATGGCGGCCATCGTTCTGGCCGTGATCGTCATCGGCTTCGCACAGAGCTATTTCTTCGCCGGCATGGTGTTTGCCCCGCTGCCGAACTGGCTGGTACATGTGCACGGCGCGCTCTTCGTCTCGTGGATCTTCCTCTTCACCATCCAGCCTTTCCTGATCGCCGCGCGCAAGATAAAGTTGCACCGCAGGCTGGGCGTGCTGGCGCTGGTCTTTCCCCCGCTGATGGCGGTCTTCGGCGTGGTGACGCTCTTCGACTCGATCCGCAGAAACGGCACCGGCATTCCCGCTTCGCTGATCCTGCTCGGCGACCTCGAGGAGCTGGCGCTCTTTCTCTGGCTCACCGGCTGGGGACTGCTGCGGCGCAGGGACGGCGCTGCGCACAAGCGGCTGATGATGCTGGGGACCATCGCCATTACTGGCCCGGCGATCAACCGCTGGCCGTTTCCGCCGGCGATCCGCCTCTCGGGCACCATTGCGGTCTACGTTGGCCTGCTGGCGATCATGATCGTTTACGACCTGTGGTCGAGGCGCAAGCTGCATCGCTGCACCGTGATCGGCGTCGCGGTCTCGATGCTGTGCGTCCTCACGCTGCCGCCACTTTCGAGTTTGCCGGTATGGAATCCAGTGATTGCCAGAATCATGCACCACTAGCAGTGCAGTCTGACAAGTCCTATACATATAAGAGTTTCCACGTGGAACATTTTGAGTGTTCCACGCTGCTCTATTTCAGGAAATACACCCAGGAATTGGTGCCCGGAACAGGATGCCAGCCGCCGGCCTGCTTTGCCGGCGCGTGATCCGCGGCGGTAACGGGCGCAATCACTGCGACTGCTCCGGCCTGGCGAAAGAGACCGAGGATGCGGCGCTGGTCCTCCGGCGCGGCGCTCCAGAACTGGTGGATCTCCTGGTCCGTCGGATGACCTGAAGGATGGAGCTGGTCGTACGGGTCGCCGCCGAGCTCCGCCACGATGCGCACCCTGGCGACGTACGCCCAGGTGCACTGCGCATTCGGGCCACCCACCACCGCGACCCGATCTCCAGGCGCAAGCCCGAGACGGGCAAGACCGAGGCCGAGCCGCCATTGCGGATTCTGCGCATAGGTGTACCGGTGCCGCAGGTGATCGAGCACATCGCGGTCGACTATCGCCAGGTTCAGCGCCGCTCCCACGCCGAGCACCACACACACCAGCGTGCGCACCCGCGCGGCAGGCAGACGGGCATAGAGCGCCGCGGCGGCAAAAGGCGTGAGGCACAGGACATTCAGGAACGAGCCGAGGTAGCGATCTTCGAGATGAACCTGCACGTAGAGCAGGATTCCCACCACCCCGGCGAGATACAGCGGCCAAAGCCGCAGGATCGCGATTAGAAGAGCGCGCCTGTCCGGCTCATAAACGAAGAGCAACAGCGTCGCGAGCGCGACGGCGTAGAAAATCGGCCCGGTCAGCAGGATATGCGCGAGGTAGGCGAGATCGCGCATCGCGCCCGTCAGCTGGTGATGCAGGCTGAAGAAGTGGCGATAGCCCTCGTACCAGTAGGCGATGTTTCCGAACGGCGGATAAGTATTGTGATACGGCTCGCCAAAGACAAACAGGTCGGGATTTCGCATCACCTCGTGCGTGGGATGGATGGGCGTGCCGTAACCGGCGCTGCCCTGCCAGTTGGTCCAGCGCGGAAGATAGTTCACATGGAAGGCGTAGTTCAGGTTTCCCGATTCGCCGGTGGTGAAATGCCCATAGGACCACGTCAGCCCGGCAACATAAGGCGCAGCGAGGAGAGCAAACACACCTGCGGCAAGCAGCACCGGGATAGCCGTCCGGTGGGCGCGGAGCAGGGCCGCGGCGGCCACCGCCAGCATCACCAGTGAGAGTGGAAAGAAGATTCCCTTCGACCAGTATCCCGCGCCCAGAACGAGTCCCAGGACCAGGCCCAGAAGCACGGCGCGGGAGGGCGTAGGCGTGCGGACCAGCCGCAGCAGCGTGCCCGTCGCCAGAAAGAAGAAGAGCGTGACCAGCATGTCCGGCCCCACGCGGGCGACCGAGTCGATACAGAGCTGAATGGCCAGGAAGATGGCTACCCCGGCAAAGTGCAACAGCCTGCGCCGCATGCGCGCCTCGGGCTGCGGCAAAGCAGCAAACAGGGGATCGAAAGCGCGCAGGAGGTAGAGGAAGGCGCTCCAGGTGGCCAGCAGCACGAGCAGGTTCAGGACATGGATCGCGGCCCATTCGCCTCCCGGACTGGCGGCGAAAACCGGCCGTATCAGCGCCAGCAGCGCCGGATAGCCCGCGCTCCACAGGGGATTGAAGACCATCTTCCAGTCATGCGCAGGCAGCGCGCGGCTGATATCGAGATAGGAAATAGCATCGGTAGCAAAGTCCGTGCGCCTGTACCAGCCTTCGACCGCGCTGAGCAGCAGCACCAACAGGGTCAGAAACACGGTCCACGCAGAGGGATCGCGCAGGCTCTCGGCATGGATGCTCCGGGACGCAACAGCAGGCATAATCCTGATCCTGTCGGGCTTACGGAACGTGAGCCGGCGAGACGAGCACAACCCGGCGGCAGAAGATGCAGCTCGTGAAGCGCGCAGGCTGTAGGTTCGGAGCGATTACCGGGAAACAACCTGGTCGATCAGCAAATCGGGGGCATTTTAGAGATGTGAAGCTTCGCGATACAAGGTGACTCCGATAACTTTCTGGTAACGGTAACCAGGACACTTCAAGGATTTCCTGCCCCGCTGGGTTAGGCTGGCCACGGGAGGAAACGACAGTGCGTCTGCTGGAAGTGGTGTTGGTAGCGTTGCTGGGAGCGAGCGGCCTGCTGCTCTTCCGGCGCACAAGAACCCGGGGCCTGCAGGGATGGCTGGTGGTGGCGGAACTGCTGGTGCTTCTGCTGCATGCGGCGATCGAAGGCCCGCACTGGCAGATGGCGCCCGCCTACCTGGCAGCCCTGATCCTGCCGCTCGCCGTGCCACGCCTGCTCCGGCTCCGGCGCTGGCTGGGAGCCACGATCCTGCTCCTGCTCCTCGGATCGATTGCGGCCTCATGGGCCGTACCCATGTTCCGCCTGCCTGCGCCCACCGGCCCCTTCGGCATCGGGACCCGGGTACTGGAAGTGGTGAATCCTCATCCGGCGGACGACTCCTCAGCCGGCCCCAATTCCATTCCGGACGCACGGCATATCGTCATCCAGCTCTGGTATCCGGCCAGAAAGCACAGCGGGGCGCGTGCAGCCTATCGGCGGCTGAAGGAGACCGAGCTCGAATCGACATATCAGGCCGTGCTGTGGACCCATGCGCGCTGGAATGCACCGCCCGCCGCCGCGCCAATGCCGGTGCTGCTGCTGAATCCAGCCTGGAACGGCCGCCGTACCTACTACACCTATCTCGCCGAGGACCTGGCCAGCCACGGCTACATGGTCGTGGGCATCGATCACACCGGCAACTCCGGGCCTACGCTCTTTGCCGATGGGCACGTAGGCAAGCCGGACCCCGATCCCAAGCTCGATTTCTCCGAGCGCAGCTTTGCCGAGCTGGACGCCTATGGAGGGCAGCAGGTCGCGGTGTGGGCGGACGATAACCGCTTCGTCCTCGATGCGCTGACCAGCTGGAATGCGGATCCCGCGAGCCCGTTTTACCGGCAGCTGGACCTGGCCAGCGTGGGCGCGCTCGGCCACTCCTTTGGCGGCGCAGCAGCTGTAGAAACGGCGCGAAGCGATCCGCGCGTGAAGGCAGCGGTCGACTACGACGGCTCCTTCTGGGGCCCGCAGGTCACGGCAGCGCTGGGCAAGCCCATGATGATGATCGAAGAGGACATCGGCAATCCGACGCCCGAAGAGCTGAAAGATCCGGTTACGCGCAACGATCACCTGCTGGACCTGCGCGATGCGGTGATGCTCGACAGATCGCACGCCCTCTACGTGAGCCTGCACGGCAGCACCCACGCGAGCTTCACCGATCGCAGCCTTTACTCGCCATTGCGCAGCCAGTCCTGGGTGGGTAGCATTCCGGCCTATCGCGAATACGCCATTCTCCGCGCGCTCACGCTGGCCTTCTTCGACCAGACGCTGCGCGGCCGGCCGTCGCCGCTGATGGACGGCCAGCCGCACCCCTTCCCCGAAGTGACGGTGACACAGAGGTAGGCTTTTCTCGCCTAAACGGGTTCGTTGTAGATTCCGATGTCTGCGATATGCGCTTCGGGCGCCGACATCTCGATCTGTAGCCGGACGCGGCTGGCTGTCACGGTTTGCGGGAGCCGCAGGATCGTCGTCGGTGAGGGCGCTTCGCCAGAGAGGAGCGTCGTCCAGCCGGAGCCGGTGTCCCCCTGGAACTCAAAGTGGCGGATACGGCTCTGCTGATAGTCGTCCCATGCTCCCACCGGCTCTACCAGGCTGAGCGTGTTCAGCCGCGTCGGCTGGGTAAGGTCGACCTCGAGCCATGCGCTCGTCTGGTTCTCCGCGTACCAGCTCGAGCGGAAGTTGCTGTCGTTGGCCTGATCGGGGCCTACGCCATCCGGGTAAGAGCTGGCGTGGATCGGCTTGCCCGTCGCGAGATTCGGGGTAGTGATGCGGATGTGTTCGGTGACAGGTTCCGGCGCAGCAGGCTTCTTCCAGAGCTTGCCGATCTCCTCCAGCCGGGCGACCACGTTCGGCGCGAGCCGGCCTTCCCGCGTAGGCGGCGCATTCAGAATCAGGTTGCAGTGGCGCTGGTTGAGCGGCACCAGCCACTCGTTGACGACGGTCTCGGCCGGCTTGATGCGGCCATGGATGTCGGCCTGCTTCCAGAACCAGCCGTCGGTCAGCGTGACGCAGGAGAGCGCCGGCAGGTCGCTATGCGCGGGCACCTTCTGCCCGGCATTCTGCTCGAAGGCCTTGATGTCGGAATAGTAGAGACCGCCTGTCGGGTATTGGCTGGCATTCAGGTCGCAGATGAGGCAGTTCGGCTGGTGCGACTTCACCATGTCATAGATCTCGCGGAAGGGCACTTCCTGATAGGTGATGCGGCTCCAGGGCGCGTCCCATCCGTCGGTGATGAGGATGTCGATCTCGCCATACTGCGTCATCAGCTCGGTGAGCTGGTCCTTGATGAGCTGGATCTTCTCCGGCGTCACATTGAAGTGCCGGATGTCGTCGCGCTTGGAGAGGATGGAATAGTAGAGGCCGACACGTAGCCCTGCCTTGCGAAAGGAGTCGACGTAGCGGCGGACGATATCCATACCAGGTTCCGATTGGCCGACGTTCGCGCCCTTCGTCTTCGTCGGCCAGAGACAGAAGCCATCATGATGCCGCGTGGTCAGGCAGCCCCAGGTCATCTGCGCGGACTGCGCCGCCGCGGCCCACTGGTCGGTATCGAGCGCGGTGGGATGAAAGAGGGTCGGCGCGGAGCTGGGATCTCCCCATTCCAGATCCTGGAACGTGGCCATATTGAAGTGCAGGAACATGCCGAAGCGGAGATCGACGAAGCGCTGCTGGAGCGCAAGCATGGGGGCCGCGGCGGGAATCATGGGATGCGAGTGGCGCGTGCGGGCCGACTGCTGTGTTTGCGGTGCAGCCAGACTGCTTTCAGGAAGCAGGGTAAGCGCGGAAGCCGCAGAAATGCTGGAGGCGAGGCGGAGGAAGTCTCTTCTGTTGGTCATGGGAAATGGAGGTGTTGGATGCCAGTCCATTTCATATGCGAATGGAGAGCGCTGTCAATGAGACAGGAGGAAAGGTCGAAAAGAGCATCAACGCAAAAAGCCCGCTCCGAAGAGCGGGCTTTGCTTGAGATTATTGCCGGCGATTACCTAATCTCCCACACACTTTCGCGTGCAGTACCATCGGCCCAGCGAGTCTTAACTTCCGTGTTCGGGATGGGAACGGGTGGGACCCTCGCGGTATTCTCACCGGCAAACTTAAGGCGTTTACTGCAAGTACGCCTTTGTAAACCTGGTCGGCGCTTGGCGGGTTGTTTTTCCCGCAGCCTTGGCTTGTCGACGGGTGTGTTCTCCCGGAGAAGCCGCAGCAAACTGGCGCCACGTGCCTAATATCTCACAACGAAATCGATTGGGCTACTACTTGAATCATTATTGTTGACCATTACAAGGCTTGTTGAATGTCTTTGCGACAGCGGCTGCTGCGCAGAGTTAATTCTATGAACAAGCCGAACGGGCGATTAGTACTGGTAAGCTGAACACATTACTGTGCTTACACCTCCAGCCTATCAACCAGGTGGTCTTCCTGGGCCCTTCAGGGAGATCTCATCTTGGAGCGTGCTTCCCGCTTATATGCATTCAGCGGTTATCACAACCGAACTTCGCTACCCAGCCGTGCCATTGGCATGACAACTGGAACACAAGAGGTTCGTCCATCCCGGTCCTCTCGTACTAAGGACAGCCCTCCTCAAATCTCCTACGCCCACAGCAGATAGGGACCGAACTGTCTCGCGACGTTCTGAACCCAGCTCACGTACCGCTTTAATAGGCGAACAGCCTAACCCTTGGAACCTTCTACAGCTCCAGGATGCGATGAGCCGACATCGAGGTGCCAAACCGAAGCGTCGATATGAACTCTTGGCTTCGATCAGCCTGTTATCCCCGGCGTACCTTTTATCCGTTGAGCGATGGCCCTTCCATACAGAACCACCGGATCACTAGAACCTACTTTCGTACCTGCTCGACCCGTCAGTCTCACAGTCAAGCACTCTTTCGCTCTTACACGCCACGCGCGATGTCCGACCGCGCTGAGAGTACCTTCGTGCTCCTCCGTTACTCTTTAGGAGGAGACCGCCCCAGTCAAACTA
>NZ_JASGFD010000093.1:0-10353 GCF_047605705.1 Silvibacterium sp.
AGCCCTGAGCCCTGAGCCCTGAGCCCTGAGCCCTGAGCCCTGAGCCCTGAGCCGCCATTGCTATACCTTGGTGAGATCGCGCATCTTATCTTTCCATCAAGGACGCTGCCCGGACACTCTTATGACTCAGAAGCCTGTCGCTGCTCTTCGCCTGGTCGCCTTCTGCTGTGCTGCTCTTCTGTTCGCTCCGTGGATGCGCGCAGCCGGTCCGGAGGTGAAGACTGCGTCCGGCGCGCTCTCCGGCGTCGAGGACTCGTCGGCCCATGTTGTCTCCTTTGAGGGCATTCCCTTTGCTGCGCCGCCGGTTGGCGAGCTGCGCTGGCGCGCGCCGCAGCCTGTTCCGGCTTGGTCCGGTGTTCGCGTGGCCGATCATCCCGGGGCGAGCTGTATGCAAACTACGGCGAATGAACGCCTGCCCTGGACCTCCGAGTTTCTCGTCCATAACCAGGTGAGCGAGGACTGTCTTTATCTCAACGTGTGGACGCCGAATCGCAGCGCCTCTGCGAACCTGCCGGTGGTGGTCTACATCCATGGCGGCGGCTTTGTTGAGGGCTCAGGCGCGGTGAAGATCTACGACGGGACAAACCTTGCGAGCACGGGGCTTGTCGTCGTGACGATCAATTACCGTCTCGGCATTTTCGGATTCTTCGCGCATCCCGAGTTGGCGGCGGAGTCGCCGCATCATGCGGCCGGCAACTACGGGCTCATGGATCAGATTGCCGCGCTGCACTGGGTGCAGGCCAATATCCGCAATTTCGGTGGCGATCCGCAGCGTGTCACCATCTGGGGCCAGTCCGCGGGAGCTTTCAGCGTCGGAGCGCTGCTAATTTCGCCCGAGGCCAAAGGACTTTTTGCGGGAGCCATGGCGGACAGTGGCCTCTCGCTCGGCAATTTTCCCATGAAGGATCGCACGGCTGCCGAAGCGGAGGGTACGAAGTTTGCCGCCGATCATCATGCTGCATCGCTGCGTGATCTTCGCGCCATCTCTGCGGAGGATCTACTCAAGGCGCAGCAGCAGGCGGGTCACTTTGCGCCGGATATCGATGGCTGGGTGCTGCCGGCACCTCCTTCCGAGCTGGCGCGGAACCACGCGGGCAGCGATGTTCCGGTGATTACCGGATACCAGGCGAACGATGGGCTGCTCTTTACACCTGCCATGCACACTGCCGCCGACTACGAGTCGCTGGCACACAAGCGATATGGCAGCTTTGCCGATGAGTACCTGCGCCTTTACCCGGCAGCTTCGGAGCCGGAGATTACGAAGGCCACGGCAGAGGCCTCGCGGGACCGTGACCGCGTCTCGATGTATCTGTGGGCGGTGAACCGGGGGCAGAGCGCGCACAGCCCTGTCTTTACGTACTATTTCGATCGCGGCATTCCGTGGCCGCAGCACCCGGAATTCGGCGCGTTTCACACGGGCGAGATTCCCTATTTCTTCCGCAATTTCAACCTGCTCGATCGGCCATGGCAGAACGCGGATCACAGCGTCTCGGCACTGGCATCCGCATACCTGAAGGCTTTTGCCTCCACGGGCGCGCCGCGCGGCGATGGCCTGCCGGAATGGCCGCCGGTGAGCAAGGCTGTGGCGCAGACGATGGAGATCGGCGAGCATGCAGGCCCGATGCCGCTCGCAGGCAAGACGAAGCTCGACTTCTGGACTCGATACTTCCGCTCGCAAGAGAGCGAACACGCGCCGCTGTTCTGAACGTATTTCTGGTTATGTAGCTTTGGACTTCTATGCGGAAGCAGAAATGTGTTTCCCCTGAGCAGGATTCGGAGCGCGCCGCTACAATAAGGGCAGCGCGCCCGCGTCCCGCGGAGGGATGTGTGAGTGGTTGAAACAGGCGGTCTTGAAAACCGCTTTACTCGAAAGGGTAACGGGGGTTCGAATCCCTCTCCCTCCGCCAGCAAGCTTCCAGAGATCCCGCGTTTTTTTAGAGAGACCGGACAAGCCGCAATACGGGGAAAGCACTCATCCGGTCACGGAGCGAGCCGTAAAGAGATGTCGCAACGGCAACTCACAGCAATTTAACGGAAGTAATCAGGCGCATGTGCCCGCAAATTATCGAGGCTCGTCAGGCGGTGCACAGCATTGATATGCTTCCTTATCCAGTCGAGTGACTTGCGTGTTTCGCTCGCCCCAATCGGATCTTTGTAGATCAACTCTTCTCTGGCTTCATCGACTCCGATAGCGAGCACATAGTGAGATATCCATCCATGAAGGGCAATCGGTCCGCTGATGATCAGTGGACCATGTCTGTCCAACTTGCTTCTCCAGTCCGCGATGCCCCAGGCCAGAGGATTTTCTGTCCAGAGGCTCCTGGTGAGTTCACTTCCTTCTTTGTCGGGATCCCATGCCCACTTCCGTCCTCTGAATATGAGAAAGAAGTTGCCCTTCGTGGGAACAGGCAATGAGTTGAAGGCATCCCGAGGAATTTCACGCAGAGGGTTGTCTTGCCGAGAAACGAAACGAATAGCTGCATCGGCGCAGTATCGTCCGCAATTTGGGTCGAAGGGTATTACGCCTTCGCCTGTCTGCTCTTGGCGAAGTTGAGAAATCATTTCGACGTTGTCCAGGCGATTGCTCCCATCTGCCAGAAAGATGCACTGCAACGTGTAGGAACGTGTTGCTCGATGCGTCGGCAGTATGATTCCTGGCCGTGAAGACGCGATGGGGAAATGCGTGGGTGAGGGAAGTGTTCCTCGTTGTGGAGGCGATGGTTTATAGGCTGGAGGCGGAGCAAAACCCCTTGGGGCATGCATCTGCGCCGTGGCCTTCGGCTGAAAGCGGCTGCCGGAATGGCCCGGGTACGGTGAGGGCTGTATGGCTTTCGGCTGCGCCGGCTGAGCAGAAACCGGTCTGTACACGGGAGGAGGTGAGACGCCTGCCCGTGGTGCCGGCGGCAAACCCATGTTCGGTCGAGGATACGCGTCATGAGGGTACGCGTCATTTTGTGGGGAACCAAGCGGCGCGTTTCGCGGTGGGAGCGTGGGGTGAGCTTTCAGCGGAGAGGAAGAGGCAGTATCTCATAAGCCCCTTTGCTTGCCTGTTGGCGGCAGCGCCCGATGGACAGATGGTATACGCATGGGATGTCTCTCCTTGAGCCAGAGTCCCGCCGAGGCCCTCATCGTGAAGCCCGTCAGATCTACGAAGTACCATAAAAGAATCCTCGATGGCGGCCTAGAGCAATCAGGCTGATTCCCATGGGCCAACCACGCAATTGCCGCAAGCGGACCAAGAAATTTGTTCCCCGAGGTTCATGCGAGATCTCACAGAATCATTCAGAACCAGGGGTTAGGTATATCCAGCTCTCAGGTCTGCTCAGTCAAAACTTCCTTATTGCTTTCCACGTCCAGATTGCAGCCGACGGTCACCGCGCCTTCCTGCTCTTTAGTGGTCTGACCTCTAAGTCTCTATGGCTCAATACGATGCCGCAGATTGCTGATTTCGCGAGGGTTATCGGCCGAGCTCCAAAAAGCTTCCATGTGAATTAAGTGTTGACACCTGCATTCTCCGAGTCGTAGTTTTTCTGCCGGTTGAGTTTCTCCATTGAAATTGTTTCAAGGGGTAATGCATGAAAGCCTCACTTCACAGCGTTGCGTTCTCGGGTATGCGACGTCTGAAAGCCTTTACTACGCTGGCAGCGTTCGTTCTGTTTTTCGGGCTGCACCTCTCCAACGTGAATGCCCAGACCGGCGGCGAAGCCGGTATCCAGGGAACTGTTACGGACAAGACAGGCGCGGTGGTGCCGAATGCGTCCGTGACTGTGACGAACCAGGCGACCCACGTGAGCACCACGCACGCGGCCACCGGCGACGGCCTTTACACAATCTCGCCGGTGATCCCCGGCATTTACACGGTGACGGTGACGGCCGCCGGCTTCCAGATCTTCCGCCAGGAGAACCTGGCGGTCGACGCGCTGAAGATGACTGGCCTGAACGTGACACTGCAGGTGGGCAACCAGACCACCGAGGTGCGTGTGACTGCCGCGCCTCCTCCGCTGGAGACGACGAACGCGACGCTGGGCGGCGTGCTGGAGAATCACACCTACGAGAACCTGCCGCTACAGATGAGCGGCCAGCAGCGCGATCCCACGGCATTTGCCACGCTGCTGCCGGGCACTGTCGCAGGCACGCGCGCACCGGTGATCGGTGGCACGGGCAATTATCTTGCCGCGGTCTACGTGGACGGCATTCCGCTGACGACGATCAATCAGCAGGGCGATAACCGCGTGGTCTCGAATGCGATCCCGGTAGAGGCGATCGATCAGTTTCAGGTGGTGACGAGCACGCCCGCGGCGGAGTACACCGGCGCAGGCCTCATCAACTTCACCCTGCACTCGGGCGCATCGCAGTATCACGGTGTGGCTGCGACCTACTTCCGCAACACGGCCTTCGATACGTGGGGCTTTACGCCGCCCGGACTCACGGTGACCAACTCGGCCGGTGAGACGGTACCCGCGGCCAAGCCGGCCGAGCATCAGAACGAAATGGTCTTCTCGGGCGGCGGTCCGCTTCCCTTCCTGCGCAAGCGTGGGTTCTTCTACGTGACCTACGACAAGTACCACGGCCGTAGCGGCGTAAATCCGAATGTGATCACCGTGCCCACTGCGCTGATGCGCGAAGGCAACTTCAGCCAGCTCTCCGACAACATCTACGATCCGACCTCGACCGCTGCCTGCACCGCGGCCAACGGCGGCACGCTCTGCCGCAGCCAGTTTGCGGGTAATGTGATCCCGACTTCGTATCTCTCGCCGATCGCTCTGAAGATGCAGCAGTACCTGCCGGCCCCGGTGAACGACCAGCTGGTGAATAACACGCTGGCTGGCGTGCCCTCCGGATACGACAACTGGGAGATCGCCTCGCGCTTCGACTTCGACCTGACGCCGAAGCAGCGTCTCTCCTATGTGTGGACGTACGGTGTGCGCAAGAATGTGCCGTTCACCGTGGGCAACAGCGGCTATGTGCTGCCACTGCCGTACACGCAGGGCGGCTACGCGACGATCATCCCGGTGATGACGGATGTCGAGGACAACTGGCAGATCAGCAACTCGATGAGCAACCAGCTGAAGGTCGCCTTCAACCGCTTCTCGCAGCCGGTTGAGTCGCTCACGGATGGAATTGCACCGTATCGCGCGACGGCCGACCTCGGCATCACGAATCTGCCGACGGGGCAGGCGTCAGACGAGTTCCCCGGCATCACCTTCGGTACGAACACGCCGAACCCGACAGCCGAGGCGCAGTGGACCTCCGCCGGCGCAAGCGGCGCCACGCAGACCACGGTGCCAAACACCTATACGCTGCTCGACAACTTCCTGCTGGTAAAGGGAAGGCACAGCATCACCATCGGCGCGCAGCTGCAGTGGCTGGAGGATAACGTCGCATCGCAGCTTGGCCCATCGGGCATCTTTACTGCTGCGGTGAATGCAAACTCGACCGCGAACTTCGTCGGTAGCACGCTGTCGACGGGCACGTCGGGCTTCTCGTATGCGAGCTTCCTGCTTGGCGCCATGCCTTCGAGCAGCATCGCGATCCAGGCTGTCTCCGAGACGGGCGGCCGCTATCATGACATCTCGCCGTATGTGCAGGACGACTGGAAGGTCTCTCCCAAGCTCACGCTGAACCTGGGCCTGCGCTGGGATTACCTGACGCCGTTCAAGGAGGCCGAGAATCGCTGGAGCTTCCTGAATCCGGATCTTACGAACACGCTTACGGGCAACAAGGGCATGCTGCAGTTCGCGGGCAATCGCGGCGCGGGTGTGAGCTGCGAATGCACAACGCCGGTGCAGACGTATATGAAGAACTTCGGGCCGCGCATCGGCTTTGCCTACCAGGCAACGCCACGCACGGTGATCCGCGGCGGATACGGGCTGGTCTACTCGCTCGGCGGCGGTGTTGGCGGACGCTCCGGCGCGGGCAATGGCACGGGTGCGTCGGGCTTCAACGTGAATGCGACCTCTCCGGCCGAGGTGACCAGCGGCGCGGATGCGGGACCGTCCTACTATCTGAACAACAGCACCTACTTCCAGGGCGCCGGTCTGTCAAATACTGCTTATGGTGGCCCCGGATACACGCTGCCCACCACGCCGGCGATCAACGCCGCGGCGCAGACCACCAACACCGGCAACTACATCAACAGCGCGGGCAGCTTCGTGACAGCCAGCTCCGTGGCGTACGCCGATCCTTATCTCTCTGGCCGCGCGCCGGAATTTAACCTGTTCAACTTCGGCATTCAGCAGGCGCTCACGGACAACATCGTCCTCACGATGAACTATGCCGGTACGTCGAGCCACTTCCTTGCTCCATCCGCTGCGACGGCACGCGGTTACTGGAGCAACCAGATCAATCCGGTCTATATCAATGAGCTGGGTGGCGTGGCGGATTCAACCGGCAAAACCCCGCTGCTCGGCGCACTGGCGACACCGGCGAACATCGCGATCCTTGAAAAAGCGCTGCCGGGATACGCGCTTCCGTATGCTTCCATCTCTGCCGCGAATACGAAGGCGTCCATTGCCCAGACGCTCGTGACCTTCCCGCAGTATTCGGGGGTGACGGATACGTGGGGATCGAATGTGGGCAACCTCAACTACAACTCGATGCAGGTCTCGCTCAGCCAGCGTCCGTGGCATGGGCTCTCGTACACGGTGAATTACACGTGGTCGAAGAACATGGGCGACGACGGCACCTTCCGCAGCGGCTACGCGCTGCCGACCGGTAGCGTGGACGGCGGCGGGAGCTACAAGATGGACCGCATCGACCGTTCGCTCACCGTCGTCGATACGCCGCAGAGTGCAGCCGTCTTCGGTGTGTGGCAGATGCCTTTCGGCGCGAGCGGCCTGACGGGCAGCCACTGGGTGACACGCCAGCTCTTCCGCGGATGGCAGATCTCCTCCATCTACACCTATGCGAGCGGCGTCCCGCTGGCCATCACCTACGGTGGATGCACTGCGCCGCTGAGTGGTACCTGCGAACCGGATATGGCGCCGAACTTCGGCGGCAAGGTCCGCATCAATGGCGCTTATGGATCGCAGGCAACGAACAAGAACTTCACCAAACAGTACATCAATCCGGCGGCGTTTGTAGCGCCTTCCACCTATGCCCCGACAACGGCGGGAGCGACGTTTGCTTCCCCCGTCAACCGCATCGGCAACGCGGCACGCACCGCGCCGTATGGCCTGCGCAATCCGAACCACTGGAATGATGACGTCAGCCTGCGCCGCACCTTCCCGATTCATGAACAGGTGAACTTTGTCTTCGAGGTGGACAGCCTGAACGTGGCGAACCATCCGACCTTCAGCGGTGTGAACACTGCCTGGGGGCCGGCCGGCACCAGCGCGTACAGCTCTTTCGGCGAAGTTACGGGCGCAAGCGGCAATCGTGACTTCCAGTTCGCAGGCCACGTCAATTTCTGAGTGGCAGGCGCGGAGCCATCGAGAGGGGAGTAAGCCGGAATGAGGCGGTTTGTGCTGCTTTCGTGCAGGATAGTGAGATGAAGAAAGCAGCGATTCGATATGGCGCGGTTCTGGGCGTTCTCGCACTGTCCTGCCTTGCGCAGGGCAGTGCGCAGACGCTTGACGAGTTGCGCGGCGGCTTCCTGCATCCACCGGACAATGCGAAGCCGATGGTGCGGTGGTGGTGGTTTGGTCCGGCGGTGGTGCAGCCGGAGCTGGCCCGCGAGCTGGACGCGATGCATGCGGCCGGTATCGGCGGCGTGGAGCTTGCCGCGGACTATCCGCTGGCGCTCGACGATCCTGCGCATCAGTTGGTGAATCTTCGTTATGCTTCGCCGGAATACGCGGCGATGGTTCATTTCGCCGAGGATCACGCGCGTTCGCTTGGTATGCGCGTGGATCTTACGCTCGGCAGCGGATGGCCGTTCGGTGGCCCCGAAGTGTCGCTCGCCGATGCAGCAGGCAAGCTGAAGATTGTGGCCGTGCCGCTCGGCAGCGCCGATGCAAAGCTGCCTCAGCCTGTGGAGGGAGATAGTTTCATCGCCGCATTTGTCGCGGATGGCACGCCCGCGCATTACGATGCCGAGCATGCGCGGCAGCTCCCCGGAAGCACCATGCCTTCGGCTCTCGAGTCTGCGACGGATAAGTTGCAGGTGGAGCTGTTCTTCTTCGCCAGCCACACACGCCAGCAGGTGAAGCGCGCGGCCTTCGGTGGCGAAGGCTATGTGCTGGATCATCTGTCGAAGGCGGCAGTGGATCACTATCTCAACACGGTTGGCAGCGCGCTGCTGCAAGGGTTTCCTGACAAGCCGCCGTATGCGATCTTCTCGGATTCGCTCGAGGTGTATGGCGCAGACTGGAGCGCGACACTGCCGGAGGAATTCAGGCGTTGGCGCGGTTACGATCTTGTGCCCAACCTGCCGCTGCTTGCGCAGGGAGACACGCCACGGGCGGCGGCGATTCGTCGCGACTGGGGGCAGACGCTGGCCGACATGGTGCGCGACAACTATCTCGCGACGGTCGCGCAGTATGCCGCGCAGCACGGCACACGCTTCCGCTCGCAGACCTATGGCACACCGGGTGTGACGCTCTTTGACGAGCATGTGCCGCAGCTGCCGGAGGGCGAAGGGCCGCAGTGGCGCGACTTCTCGTATACGCGCTGGGCCAGCTCGGCGAATCATATCTTCGGCAATAACGTAACTTCGGCTGAGACCTTCACATGGCTGCATTCACCGGCCTTTCGCGCTACGCCGCTGGATATGAAGGTCGAGGCGGACCGCATGTTCCTGGAAGGCGTGAATCAGATCATCGAGCATGGCTATCCTTACTCCGCGCCGGGTGCGGAGGAACCTGGCTGGTCGCTGTATGCGGCTGCGGCGCTGAACGATCACAATCCGTGGTGGCCGGTGATGCCGGAGGTTGCGCGCTATCTTGCGCGCGTGAGCTGGCTGTTGCGCCAGGGGGAGCCGGCGAACGATGTCGCGATCCTGCTGCCCGAGGCAGATGCGCAGGCGGACTTTCGGCCCGGGCATGTCTCAGTGACTGACGGCATGGAGCATCGCATCACACCCGCGCTGATGGGCGCGGTGCTCGACGCCGGTTATAACCTCGACTATCTCGATCTCGCCTCTGCAGATGCGAAGGGCATTCGCTATCCGGTGGTGGTCGTGCCTCCCACGGAGCGCATGCCGCTGCATGGCGTGGAGCTGTTGCGGGCGTATGCGGCGAAGGGTGGGAAGCTGATCTTTATCGGCGAGACGCCCACGCGGGCAGCTGGGTTGAGCGATGAGAAGGACGATGCGAAGGTGGAGCAGGAGGCCGCAGCGCTGGTAAAGGCGTCGGTTCATATCGAGGATGCGAGCCAGCTGCCCGATGCGCTCGAGAAAACTGTGCCGCCGGATGTTTCGCTCGGAGAAACGGCGGGAAAGCTCGGCTTTCTTCATCGCCATCTGCCGTTCGCAGATGTCTATTTCCTCGCGAACACCAGCAATCAGCCGGTTCACTGGAGCCTGAAGGTGCGGGCGCATCGGAGTGCCGCGGAGTGGTGGGATGTTGAGTCAGGAAATGTAACCTCAGCGGTGACAGATGCGGATGTCGTGTTTCCTCCCTATGCTTCGCGGGTGCTGGTTCTGCATGATGGCCCGGCCGTGCATGCTGCGCCGGTGGCCAATCCCGCAGCGCCAGGGCGCGTCGCTGCGCTGGGTCCGTGGACGATGACGTTCCCGGGGAGCGCAGGCTCGAAGCCAGAGCCTGCGGAAGAGCCGCAGACGGATACGTTGTGGACAGACAGCGCTGCGACACGCTTCTACTCGGGCGAAGTCGTCTATCGTGCGCAGGTGCATGTCGATGAGGGGGAAGCACACAACGTGGTGTCGGTCGACTTTGCGCCATCCACGCCGCTTGAGGACACGCAGCCGCCGAACAAGCCTGGTATCCGGGCGTGGATCGATCCTCCGGTTCATGAGGCGGCGATTGTCTTCGTCAACGGCAAGCGGGCAGGCGCGCTCTGGCACCCTCCCTATGCGCTCGCGCTCACAGGCCTGCTGCGGAGTGGCGAGAACACGATCGAGCTGCACGTCTACAATACGGCCATCAATGAGCTGGCGGGGCAGCCTCCGCGCGACTACACCGAGCTCAAGGCGAAGTATGGAGACCGCTTCCAGATGCAGGATATGAATAATCTCGAGCCTGTTCCTTCAGGCATTCGCGGTCCGGTACGGCTGGTCTTTGGTGAGCAAAATGGGGGCGCGCAATGATGCGGCGGCTTTCGTTGTTTGCTGCGATGTTGCTGGCGGCCGGGAGTGCCTCCGCGTCGACTCTCTTCGTGAACGATTACGGGGCGCACGGGGATGGCAGCACGCTCGACACGGCCGCGATTCAGCGTGTGCTCGATACAGCCGCA
>NZ_JASGFD010000094.1:0-9553 GCF_047605705.1 Silvibacterium sp.
GGGCGCGACCATCTATTACACGACGAACGGCACGACGCCGACGACCTCTTCGACGAAGTACACTGCACCGATCACGGTTGGCTCCACGGAGACCGTCGAAGCTATTGCCGTCGCCAGCGGCTACAGCAACAGCGCGGTGGCCACTGCGGCGTACACCATCAACCTGACGGCTTCCACGCCTGTGATCTCGCCTTCCGGCGGCACGTATACGAGCGCGCAGACGGTGACCCTCACGGATGCAAGCTCGGGCGCGTCGATCTACTACACGACGAACGGCACGACGCCGACGACCTCTTCGACCAAGTACACCGGTCCTATCACGGTGAATTCGTCCGAGACGCTGATGGCGATCGCTTCTGGCAACGGCTTCACGAACAGCGCAGTCGCATCCGCGACGTACACCATCAACCTGGCGGCTTCCACGCCTGTGATCTCGCCCTCCGGCGGCACGTATACAAGCGCGCAGACGGTAACGATCGCAGATGCAAGCTCAGGCGCGTCGATCTACTACACGACGAATGGCGCGACGCCGACGACGTCTTCCACCAAGTACACCGGTCCTATTACGGTGAGTTCGTCTGAGACTTTGATGGCGATCGCTTCTGGTAATGGCTTCACGAACAGTGCGGTGGCATCGGCGACGTACAGCATTAATACCGTGGCTGCGACGCCGGTAATCTCGCCTTCGGGAGGCACATTCACCACCGCGCAAACGGTAACCATCACGGATGCGACGGCTGGTGCGTCGATCTACTACACGACCAACGGCGCGACGCCGACAACGTCTTCGACGAAGTACACTGCCCCGTTTACGGTGGATTCGACGGAGACAATCAAGGCCATTGCGGTAGCTGGAAGCGCAACGGCCGCGGCGAAGACTGCAACAGCCGCTGCAACCACGGCGACAGCCTCTGGAGCCAGCGCAGCGGCTACGGCAACGTTCACAATCGAGTCGCCGGCTGCAACTCCGGTGATCTCGCCCTCAGGTGGTTCGTACACGACGTCGCAGACCGTAGGAATTACGGATACAACAGCTGGCGCGACCATCTACTACACAACCAACGGTACAGTGCCCACAACGTCGTCAACGAAGTACACGGGATCGTTCACGGTGAGCTCTACGGAAACGGTCGAGGCGATTGCGGTAGCTAGCGGCTTCACTCAAAGCGCGGCAGCTACGGCGTCGTTCACGATTACTCCGGCCTCTACCTCCTCGGGAACCGGCTCTACCTCGGGCATCAACTTCTCGGGCGGCTTTGCCAGCTCGAAGGGGGCTGTTGCTCTGAATGGCAGCACGGTGCTGAGCGGATCGAAGCTTCAGCTCACGGGCCCCAATCAATATCAGGCTGGCTCGGTCTGGTATGCGACGAAGGTGAATGTGCAGTCGTTCACTACGGATTTCACCTTCCAGTTGACCAACGCGACGGCGGACGGCTTTACCTTCGCCATCCAGAACAACAGCTCGACTGCGGTTGGTGCCTCAGCCGGATGCCTCGGCTATGGCTGGATGACAAAGAGCGTGGCTGTAAAGTTTGACTTGTTCAGCGATCTTGGAGAAGGACCGGATTCAACAGGCATCTATACCAATGGAGCCCAGCCGATCATTCCCGCGATTGATATGACTTCGAGCAAGGTCAATCTGCACAGTGGCGACATCATGCAGGTGCATCTTGTCTACGATGGCACAACGCTGAAGATGACCGTCACGGATACGGTGACGAAGGCCGTCTTCAACACCAGCTTCACCATCAACATCCCGTCTACAGTTGGCGCAACAACGGCCTACGTTGGATTCACCGGCGGCACGGGATACTCCACTGCAACCCAGGACATTCTCACCTGGACTTACAGCAACTAGTTACCGGACCCGATGCAAATCGGGTCCGAAGATAGCAGAACGACTTATCAAGTATTGGCGTTTTTGCTTGAACCCCGGACCATTCACCTGGCTTGCCAGGCAGACGGTTCGGGGTTCTTTTTTGTCTTTGGGATGAAAGAATGTTGCACTAGGAAGATCCCATCCTTCGCCTCAGGCCCCTGGCACTGTAGATTGACTTAGAGTGTCCATGACTGTGAGCGAATCGAACAGCCAATCCCAGGCCGGGTCCACGAGCGAATCCACGGCAGAAGCAAAGTCCGGCGAACCTCAGACGGGCAAGGCCCAGCACCAGGCAGGCAAAGTAAGGAGCCGTTCCTCAGCGCTGGCCGTTGCTTCGGGAATCTTTCTGAGCCGCATCGTCGGGCTCGTCCGCGATCGCGTCTTCGCGTACTATTTCGGGAACTCCGACGCCGCGGACGCCTTCCGGGCGGCCTTCCGCATTCCCAACTTTCTGCAGAACCTCTTTGGCGAGGGCGTACTTTCGGCATCCTTCATCCCCGTCTATGCCCGGCTGCGAGCCGAGGAGAGGCACGAGGAGGCGTCGCAGCTTGCCGAATCGATTTTTGCCATCCTCCTGCTGCTCACCTCCGTGCTGGTGCTCGTCGGAGTCCTCACCGCGCCCTGGCTCGTGGATGCGATCGCGCCGGGGTTTCACGGTGCAAAGCGGGCGCTGGTCGTGCGCCTGGTCCAGCTGCTCTTTCCCGGAGCCGCGCTGCTGGTCCTCTCCGCCTGGTGTCTCGGCGTTCTGAACAGCCACAAGCGGTTTCTGCTGTCTTACGCGGCGCCTGTCATCTGGAACTTCGCCATGATCGCGACCTTCTTTGTGGATCGTGGCCGCCACGGCGAGGCTCATCTTGCTGTCGCCATTGCGATCGGCTCGGTGATCGGCAGTGCGCTTCAGTTCGCCATTCAGATTCCTACCGTCATAGGCCTCTTGCGGCCGCTAGCCTTTCGCATCCGTGGTGAGGGCGAGCACACCCGGACGGTGATGAAGAACTTCGGGCCGGTCTTTGTGAGCCGTGGTGTTGTGCAGGTGAGCGCTTACCTCGATTCGCTGCTGGCCAGCTTTTTGCCCACCGGAGCGGTCGCAGCGCTTTCCTATGCGCAGACCCTCAACTCGCTGCCGGTAAGCCTCTTCGGAATGGCTGTTTCCGCGGCTGAACTGCCGACGATGGCCGGAGCCCTGGGATCATCCGACGAAGTCGCCGCCACCCTGCAGAAGCGTCTCGCGCATGGCTTTGCGAATATCTCCTATTTCGTTGTTCCCTCGGCCGCTGCCTTTATCGCGTTGGGAGACGTGATCGTCGCTCTCATTTACCGTTCAGGACACTTTACCGGCAGGGATGTGAACTTCGTCTGGAGCGTACTGGCAGGTTCGGGAGCCGGCCTCCTGGCATCCACGGCGGGGCGGCTTTACTCCTCCGCGTTCTATGCGCTCAGGGACACGCGCACTCCACTCAACTACGCGCTCGTCCGCGTATCGCTGACTGTTCTGCTGGGATATCTCTTCGCGTTGCCTCTGCCCAGGTTGTTGCACATCGCGCAATGGTGGGGTGTGGCAGGATTGACGTTCTCTGCGGGCATCGCGGGCTGGGTTGAGTTTGCACTGCTTCGCCGCGGACTCTCAAAGAGGATCGGTCCCATCCCATCGCAGGGAGCGCGGCTGGCCCGGCTCTGGGTCGGAGCGGTTTTGGCTGCGGCTGTAGCGTACTTTGTGAAGACGAAGCTGCCTGCAGACCGGCCGTGGCTCACCGGTCTGGTTGTGCTGCCGGTCTTCGGGCTCGGTTATGCTGGGATCGTTCGCCTGCTGGGTGTGTCCGCGCCGATCAACCTGAAGAAAGTACTGCGCATTTCCTGAGTTTCAGCGCGTATCGAAAGGCACTGATTTCGACCGGATAGAACGGAAGGACAAAGAGTTTGTCTCGTTGCAATGCATGGCCAGCCTTAGAGCTCGCATGATCGCAAGAGCTGTCGAGGCCGCATCGCTGGGATCCTCTAGACGATGCCAGGTGAAGTTCCATCTTGGAATGCACGCTGGAAACCGGGATGTTCTCTTGGAATCACATTTGCGCGGGATCGCCAACCACACCAAAGTGGTGACTTTCCATGGATTGTTTTCAGGTACCATGAACTTGCCTTGCGGCCTGATATTGCGGTGTTTTTCTGGATGATCAGTCTTGATGGCAGGACATGTTCGCGACGGCATTAAGACCTTATGACGATTGACAGCGGCATTGCCCCACCCCTTGTCGAAGCAGAAGAAGGGGGAGATATTCCCTCTCAGCGTTCCCTGGAAAAGAAGGCGGTAAAGGGCACCTATTTCGTCACGATTGCCTATGGCCTCGCGCTTTCGCTGAGGCTTGTGAGCAGTATTGTGCTCAGCAGGCTCTTCGCGCCTGATCTGTTCGGCGTTCTCGCACTGGTTACGACCTTCATTGTCGGGCTGAATCTGTTCTCCCATATCGGCCTGGAAACCAGCGTGATTCAGAACCCTCGCGGCGATGATCCCGACTTCCTGAACACCGCATGGACCATTCAGGTGCTGCGCGGACTGGGTGTCTTCGTCCTCACCATCCCGCTGGCGTGGCCGGTCGCGCATTTCTATCACGAGCCGCGCATGATCTGGCTGCTGCCTGCGATCGGCTTCGGCAGCGCGATCGCCGGCTTTACCTCTCCCAGCATGATGACGCTGGCGCGGCACCTTGGTGTGGGCAGGCTCTCGCTGAATGAGCTACTTCAGCAGGTGGTTCAGTTCGCGGTTACGCTCATCTGGGCGCTCTTCCAGCCCAGCCTGATGGCCTTGGTCGCCGGCCGTATCGTCTCCGAATTGGTGCGCATGGCCGTCAGCTACATGATGATGCCGGAGATTCGTCCACGCTTCCGATGGGAGAAGCAGGCGGTTCACGACCTTGTTACCTTCGGCCGCTGGATCCTAATCGGCACCGCGCTCACCTTTCTTGCGCTGCAGTCCGACCGCCTCATTCTGGGCAAGCTGGTCACCTTCGGCATGCTGGGTATTTACGGCATTGCCTTCTCGCTTTCCGATATTCCGCGGCAGATCATCCTGCAGTTCTGCAGCCGCGTAGGCTTTCCCTTCATTGCGAAATTCAGTGACCGTCCGCGGCCCGAATACCGCACCATCCTGCGCAAGTACCGCCTTCCGGTTCTGGCCGTCGGGGGGCTGCTGCTGATCACAGTAATCTGCAGCGGAGACCTCTTCATCCTCCGCGTGTACGACAAGCGCTACCATGAGGCCGCCTGGATGATCGGCATCCTGGCCATCGGGCTCTGGCATACCCTGCTCTACAGCACCGCATATCCGGCAGTTCTGTCTCTGCAGAAGTCCCATTACAATGCCATTGCCTATCTCACGTACTGCATTACGCTGTTCATCGCTCTGCCGCTGGGATATCACTGGCTGGGGATGGCGGGTGCGGTCGTGGCTGTCGCCTTCAGCGATCTGCCAGTCTATTTCGTGACGCTCTTCAGCGCGCACCGAGAGGGTGTTGGCCTTCTCAGCCAGGATGTCGGGATGACCCTTGCGTTCCTCGCCTCACTGGCGCTCGCTCTCACGCTCAGAACATGGGCGGGATTTTCGCTTCCTTTTGCGCACATAGTCTGGTGATCGTTCCGTTCCTCTCCTCGTCTCCCTGTCGATCTCCGTGCATAGAAAAGCCTCTGCTCCGTGGTGAGCAGAGGCAACTGTGCCGGGCGTAACTGCAAAGAGAAGACTTCTAGTGGAGACTCGGGATCTGGGCCCGTGTGGGCATATGCCTGCGATGCAGTGGCGCAAAGTCCGCTAGCTTGTGTGAAAGACCGTTGTCCGGAAGCGCCTGCTGGAGGCTTTCGCAGGCGCTGAGCATCAGTCCCAGCGTGTCGAGATAGCCGTGTTTGACCACGCGGCTCAGCGGGTTCTTGATGATCGCAGGATCGCAGGCCTCGTGCACAAAGCCATGCCAGTTCGAGCGGTACATCATGTTTGTGCAGACGGAGATGGACGGGTTGAGCGCGCGTGCAGCGTGCCACCATGCCGAAGGAATAAGAATCGCGTCGCCGGGATGAACGGTGCCGCGATAGAGTGTGGCCCTCGAGAAAAGCGGAAACTTCTCCAGGTCTGCACTGTCCGGATTGTCAATCTGTGAAGTGTGAGACGAATTGGGAAAAGGATAGACATAGGGTGTGTCTTCCGGCGGAAAGAGGATGAACTCCTTGTCGCCGTAGATCTCCGTGATCATGGCGTGTGAGTTATCCGCGTCGTAGTGCATCAGTGGGAATTTGCCTCCCGCGCCGCCAATCAAAAGCTTCAGGAATCCGTCAGGACGCCGGAAGCGTGCAGGCATCAACGAGCCAGCGTATCGGCGGGGGAAGGCATAGACATTGTCGGGGAAGAGATCCTCAAGTAGCTCCGGCATGTCGCGGTAGATGATGACCTTGTGCAGGTAGGGGCCCGGTTTTTCCTGCGTCGACGCCATAATCGCATCGATCAGGTCGGACATAGCCATCTTGGTTTCGTAGGAGACCTGAAAGATCTTCTCCCCATAGCGGCTCTTGAAGAACTCCGGCGTCCAGGTGCGCATCGCGTTCCATTGGGGGGCGGCATTGGAGATGATGACTGGACGGTTGGGTTCCAGGTATTCCTTCAGAAAACGTTCATAAGGCAAGTCTGCGGAACTACGACGTTCAATGGAATGAAAGGCAGTTTGCTCGGCCGCCTGGCCGGTGCTCACTGCCGCTGTTGTGCTCATACTCCCCTCCAGTAGTGCTACATAGGATTGGGTGCCGAGGGCCACATGTAATGAAGAATGGTCCAGGGACCGTGTTCAATAGCAAGAGCGCCGATGTATCCGGGCATAGGCTGAAGATGTTCCATCCTCCAGCGCTGCGGTTCGAGCTCATCCCAGGCGCAATACGTCAGGGCGGCACGATCTTTCCCGGAGAGCGTTACGGCAAACTGGTCGAGCGGGAGCGAGAGTCCCTCGCCTCGCGCCTTGATATACGCTTCCTTGCGGGTCCAGCAGCGCAGAAAGGCCGCATCCCGCTCTTCCTCCGGCTCACGCTTCAGCGCCTCGTTCTCGGGGCGGGAAAAGTACATCTCGGCAATCGCATCGCGGTCTTCCACCGCGCGGAGAACCTCAACATCCACACCGATCTCGGCATCCAGGCATGCCGCGATGACCGTCACTCCCCGCGTATGGGACAGGTTGAAACGCAGCCGGCAGTCGGGAAGACTGAGACGAGGCTTGCCCTGCGCATTCTCGGTATATTCCACCGCCCGGGGATCGGCTTGAAGATAACTGCCGAGCAGCAGCCGGAGGCGGCCATGGTCCGAGACAAACCTCTCGAAAAGGGAAGGGAAACGAAAGCGCCGTGCGCGTTCCAGCTCTGCCGGGCTCAGGAGCGAGGTGTATTCTGCGATATCCCGCGTGTCCGGCGTCAGAGTCCAGAGATGGACTTCATGCGCGTTCAGACTCGGCAATGGATGGGGAATCACAGACGCCTGGACCTTGCCGGAAACCGGATACCGGGGCTGCAGGTCGTCAGGTTCGCAGCCTCGGTCGTGATGGATAGAGAGAACAGACATGCAACGTCGAACCCAGCGGTCTCGCGATGAAGTTTTATATGTACTCAGTCATGGAAGACAAGCAAATATTGCCGGCGATCTATGACTGCTGCGCTCTTTCAAGCCTCTCGGTGAGCATCTTGCCGACGACGCTCAGATTGGGTTCCTTGAACATCGACTCATGGGTTCCCGGAGCCCACAGCACTTCCACGCCCTCGGCAGCAATCTGGCCCCATCCGCAGGCGGGCTCCGCTCCGGGAACGTGATGGGATTCGGTCGCGCGCATCAGCGTGATCCGGCATGCGAAAGGATCGCACTCATACTGGGCCACGGCATTCAGCGTGTCCAGGCTGATGTTGTGCATGAAGTGCGGCAGTGCGAAGCCCAGCTGCTTGGAGAGCCAGCGGGCCAGCGCCCAGTTTCGCAGATAGAGTTCATCGCGCATGCCCGTGAGCTTGTGCTTCGCGGCTGCCCACAGATACTGCGACTTGCCTCCAAAGGAAAGCGGTCGCAGCTGCTTCGCGTGAAATGCATATTTCCAGCGGGCGCGGGTAATCCAGGTCAGCTTGCCTTGTGCCGCCTGCTGTGTGGCCACTTCGCGGGCGTAGCCAGGGCGCCAGGAGTCGAAAAGGATCACAGCCCCCATCTTCTCTCCGGATGCGACCAGCTGCCGCGCCATCTCGACGGTCAGGGGCCCTGCGGCGCACCATCCCGCGATGTAGTAAGGGCCGTGAGGCTGAACGGAGCGGATCGCTTCGATATAGGAAGCAACACGCTTCTCGATCGTCATCTCCCCCTCGTTATCCAGCTCACGCAGGCCGTAGAACGGATATGCCTTGCCGAGCACCGAAGGCAGGCCGGCATAGAGCAGGTACGAGTGGATAAGGAAGAGCGGAGGCTTGCCTTCGCCCGGCTGCACCGGAACCAGCGCGGAATATACCTTACGGCCGCGTAGGATCTCGGCCAGCTGTTCGATCGTCGGAGCATTGAAGATCGTTGTGATCGGCAGCGATGTGCCGAAGGCCTTGTTGATGCGGGCAAAGAGCCGGACGATCATCAGCGAATAGCCGCCCAGGCTGAAGAAGCTGGTGCGGACGCCGATGCCCTGCACGCCCAGCACTTCCTCCCAGATGGCAACCAGCTTCGATTCGAGGTCGTCCGCTGCCGGCACATAGGTTTCGCAGTCCGCGGGAACAGTGCGTGCGCGGTCAGGTCGGGGCAGCAGCGCCAGATTGGGTGAGCCATCCGGCCTGCAGACGATCGACGGCACAGCGACGAGCTCGGTCCGCGATAGATGCTGCGGCGCGGTTGCACGCAGGTGTGCGGCTGCAGCCTCGCGGTCCGGCTGCTTGCCGTCGAATCCTGCGATGTACGTCACCAGCTCCGGTGCGCCGTGTGGCCCGTTCTGCACGGAAGCGCGCGCCATCGATACATCCGGCAGCTCCAGCAGGCGGTCTTCGATTTCGCCGAGGCGCACACGATAGCCGCTGAAGCGAACACTTTGCGCCGTGCTTCCGATGATCTCGAAGTGTCCGTCGCGGAATTGCGCGATGAAGCCGGTGCCGGTCCAATCCGTGGCGCCAGCGGCACGGAAGCTCAGCTCGCCGTGGACACCCTGCGCCGCACGGCTGCCGAAGCGATTTCTGACCGTCAGCTCACTGCCGGGAAGAGGAGCGACAATCCATGCGCGTGCGTTGCCGGGAGACAGCGGTGCCAGGGCCACCGGGCCTCCGGCGGTAGCGGCCGAGAGTAGAGACCATGCCGAGCCCAGTCCTGCAATCTTCGTCGAAACCGGCTGCGGCAGGCGTCCGCCACGGGTGAGAATCTGCAGGCCGCGCGGCGCCTTCCAGCCTGCGTGCGCAAGGCTGAGCCATATCTGCGGCGAAGCCAGCACCGCCTGCATCGGGCTGCGATCGATGGCCGCCCGCAGAGAACTCGTGCTTTCGCTCTCGAGCGCGCGGATGCCCCAGCCGCTCAGCAGCTGCAGCATCAGATCGCTCCATACGTCGATGGCCGTGTCCACGGCTGTTACGCCGATAGTCGCGCCGGGCGCAAAACCCAGCGCGGTTGCCGCTGCGGCGCACTGCTCGAGAACATGCGCATGGGTCGCGGTG
>NZ_JASGFD010000095.1:0-9249 GCF_047605705.1 Silvibacterium sp.
TTCTCGAGCTCGCGGTCCATCGCACCGATGAGCTCGAGAAGACGCCGGGCGTGATCTGGAACTTCTCGCAGCCGATCTCGGATAACGTCGAAGAGGCGGTCTCGGGCGTGAAGGGCGAGCTGGCCGTGAAGATTTACGGCGACGACCTGAAAACGCTGGAGCAGCTGGGCGATCAGGTGGTCAACGTGATGGGGACGGTGCGCGGCGTGGCCGATCTCGGTCTCTTCCGCGTGATTGGACAGCCGAACCTCAACTACACCGTCAACCGTGAAGCGGCGGCGCGTTTCGGCATCAACGTGGCCGATGTGCAGGATGCCATCCAGACGGCGGTGGGCGGCAATGCGGTGACGCAGGTGCTGCGCGGGGAAGCCCGCTATGACCTGGTGATCCGCTACCAGAAGCCGTATCGCGATACGCAGGAAGCGATCGACAACATTCGCCTGCTCTCGCCTTCGGGAGAGCGCGTTTCTCTCGCGCAGCTGACGACGGTCAAGACGGAAGACGGGGCAGAAGAGATCTACCGTGAAGAGGGCCAGCGCTATGTGGCCATCAAGTACAGCGTTCGCGGCCGCGACCTGGGCAGCACGGTGGAAGAGGCGATCAACAAGGTCAACAAGCAGGTGAAGCTGCCGCTGGGCTACAAGTACGACTGGGCCGGCGAGTACGAGAGCCAGAAACGCTCGTCGAAGCGGCTGATGCTGGTGCTGCCGATTACGATCCTGCTGATCTTCGTGATCCTGTACACGATGTTCAAGTCAGGCAAGTGGGCGCTGCTGATCATGGGCAACGTGGCCATGGCGCCGCTGGGCGGCATGCTCGCTCTGCTGCTGACGCACACGAACTTCAGTGTGTCGTCCGGTGTGGGCTTCCTGGCGCTGTTCGGTGTCTCGGTGCAGACGGGCGTGATCATGCTGGAGTACATCAACCAGCTGCGTGTGCGCGGGCACAGCATCGAAGAGTCGGCGGTCGAAGGCGCGGTGTTGCGACTTCGTCCGATCATGATGACGATGCTGGTGGCGACACTGGGCCTGCTGCCTGCTGCCATGTCTCACGGCATCGGCTCGGATTCGCAGCGGCCTTTCGCGATTGTGATTGTGGGCGGCCTGATTGCGGCGCTGGCTATCAACGTCTTCCTGCTACCGACGCTGTACGTGTGGATTGCACGCGACGGCGACGTGCTGCCGAGCCCGGAGACGGAGTTCGAGAATTGAGGAGTAGCATGCAGCAACAAGGCAGAATGCGCCGCGCCGCAGCGGTGACGCAAGGACTGGCTGCGCTGGTGCTGGCAACAGGACTGGCGCATGCGCAGACCGCAGCGCCCGTCGCTCCGGCGGGGCCGTTGACGATGACGCAGGTCGTCGACGTGGCAAAGGCGAAGAATCCGAACCTGCTTTCGGCCGAGCAGAACCTGTTGTCCGTGAAGGCGCAGGAGGTCCAGGCCGGGGTAAGGGCGAATCCGACCTTTGCGCTGGCGGGCCAGGACGTAACGCTGGGAGCGCAGTCGGCGAACCCATACACGTACAGCGCACAGGTCTCGCGGCTCTTTGAGCGAGGCGAAAAGCGGCGCTGGCGTCTGGATGTCGCGCGTTCGACGACCGACCAGACACGGGACCAGAATGCGCTGCAGGAACAGCAGATCATTCTCTCGGTGAAGCAGGCCTTTACGAACCTGGTGTTGGCCAAGGCTTCGCTGAAGCTGGCGCAGGACAACCTGAAGGACTTCCAGCACGAGCTCGATATCAATGAGGCGCGGTACAAGGCTGGAGATATCGGCAAGCTGGATTATGAACGGCTGGAGCTGCAGCTGGCGCAGTTCGAGACGGACGAGACGAATGCCGAGCTCAACGTGAAGCAGAGCAGCTACCAGCTGCAGACGCTGATGGGCTATGAGAAGGTCAGCGACAATTTCGACGTGACCGGAGACATCGTTCCACCGGCCTTCAATCTGAGCATGTCCGAGCTGGAGCAGCGTGCCCTGCAGGCGCGTCCCGATTACAAGGCCGCGATGGATGCGGTGCGCGTGGCCGATGCGGGCGTGAAGCTGGCTTATGCGAATGGTACGACCGATCCGACGCTCGAAGGAGAATACGATCGGGCGGGCACCGAGGATTCGCTGGGCTTCAACATCAGCATTCCTTTGCGCATCTTCGACCGCAACCAGGGCAACAAGGAGACTGCGAAGTACCAGGCGCAGGCCAGCCGTTTTGCTGTGGATGCCGCACGGGCGCAGGTGTACTCGGATGTGGATCAGGCGTGGGCCGGATACGTAGCGGCGAAGACGCTGTCGGATCGCTACAACGGGCACTATATGGATCTGGCCAAGGACGTACTGAACATCGCGCAGTTCGCTTATGAGCACGGTGGGATCGGGCTGCTCGATTATCTGAGCGCATTGCAGGACAATCGAACGACGACGCTCAATGCGCTGACGGCATACGCGCAGACCTGGCTGGCGATTCATCAGCTGAGCTATGCGACGTCGACCGATGTCGCTCCGTAGCTCTAAGACTTTATTTCTCGCTCACGGCCGCGGAACGTTCGCGGCCGTTTTTCTTTTGAGTGCAATTTGGGGGGGAGACTGGGCCTGGGCCGCGTTCCACGGAGTTCGGAGCTCTTCTCGCGACTATGTTCGTCTGGCATGCAGGAGACGATACATGAGCGATTAGAGAGCGAGCTGTATGACTTGTTTACGAGCCCAGTTGAGAGCTTCCAGGTAGATGGCGGAAATCTTGGTTTCGGTGAGGTTGTATTGCGCGGCGGCCTCGATGCAAGGCTTCCAGTTGCCGCCTTCGAGGACCTCGAGCACCGAGATGGAAGGCGGTAGGACCGTAACCTGACGGTCCACGAGTGCCTCGCGGGTGCAGTTGATGAAGGCGAGCGTGTGCTGGCTGAGTTTGTCGACTCCCAGCATGACGCAGCTGTCGATCATCTGGCTGGTCGCGTTTTCGATCGAGCCGGTGAAGTAGTTCTCACAACCGGCGCGGAAGAGCAGCTCGTACCCGATGAGCCTGCGGTCGGTATTGAGGATCGGCTGCCGGGCAAGGAACCGGCTGGCGCTGGTGGGGGGAAAGTCGGGTGCTCCCTCTCCTGTCTCCGGGCAGGGAGATGTTCCGGCGACTGTGTCGTAGTACTCCGTCATAAGTTGCGCTCTCAGTGCTCATCGGCACAGAACTTGAGAGGACATGCCGGGAAAGGTATATGGATACACCCGTGCACCCTGAAATCGACTCAGAAAGCGCAGCTTCGTTGGCGCTGAAGACTCACCCATGGGAATGCGGGCGATCCAAATTGTCTGGCGTTTCGCAGCGCACCATGGCCGGTTGGCAGGCATGGAGGGTGGCGCATGGAACCGGGAGCGGATAGCAGTCCCATCATGCAGGGTTCTCCTGCAGGGATTCCGTGACGGTCAGTTCGCCTTCGGTGAGCAGGCGCTCGAGGTTAAGGGCGACCACCAGATGATCACGGGCATGGAAGACTCCGTGGATGAACTGGGTATCGACCGTGGTGCCGAAGTCCGGCGCGGGACGGATGCTTGATAAGGCAACCTGCAACACATCGCTGATGGCATCGACCAGCAGCCCGACGACTTTATCCTCGACCAGCGCGATCACGATGACGGTGAACTTGGTGTATTCGATGGCGGGGAGATGGAACTTGGTGCGCAGGTCGATGACCGGCAGGACGATGCCGCGCAGGTTCATGACGCCGCGTACGTGGGGTGGGAGGTTCGGAATCGGAGTGATGGGCGCGTATCCTCGAATCTCCTGAATCTTGAAGAGTTCGATGCCGTAGTCATGATCGTCAAGGGTGAATGTGAGCAGCTGCAACATCTGCTCCTGCTCGGTCGACCCTGCCCGATCCTTGGTCGCGATGCTTCCCGTGGACGACCCCTGGGTCAACTGCGGTGCCATCAACGTCATCGGTTTTCACCATCCCTTTCTGTTTCACATCCGCAGACGCCGTGTTTCTGCCCCCAGAGGGCTGTAGGTTTCACACGGCCAACACGGGGCCCGGCTGTCTCTTCGCTGTAAAGAGCTATCGGCCTGCGAGTCCATCGCGCGAGGGGCTGTCCGGGGACAGGATCTGGCCCACTTGTGGGAGAGGGGAGCTCTACTGAGACCGGTGTCCGTGCCGATACCTGCATCAAGCTTGGCTGACGATCAATTCCTTGCTGCAGTCTGAGGCCGCCTGTGAGGGAGATTGCGATCCAGGCGGACATGATCGAGAGGGTTTGGACAACGATGGGCAGGGCGCCTACAAAGCGACGGAGAACCGGGGACGCTGCGGGAGGTACGGTGGCGACGTCTCAGCCGGCAGCGGTGGCGGAGACGCAGGCTGCGGGGAGCGTACGCGTCTCCGCTTATGCAACGACCGAGGATCTGCATCGGCAGGTGATCGACCTGGCGGGCAGTAAGGATCTGGAGGTGGACCTGAGCGGTCTGGCCAGCCTGGATGCGAGCGCGCTGCAGGTATTGCTGGCCCTGGCCAGCGAGCAAACCGAGCGCGGCCTTGGGCTCCAGGTGCGCCATGTTTCTCCGGCGCTCGGGCAGTGGCTGGAAAGCAGCGGAGCGGGACCGCACCTGCCGCAACAGGAGCTGAAGGAGAGAGGATGAGCGTCGATTCTTTCGCCGGTGCGCTTCAAGAGGTCGACGCATCGGCTGGGCCGGGCTTCGGTCTGCAGATGAAGCCTTACCTCGAGCGATTGGGCACGCTCGGGCCGCAGCTGCAGCAGACCTCGGCCCTGATCGAGACCTCGGTGCTTGATGTCTGCAGTAGCTTTCAAGGCGTGGCCAGCCGCGCCAAGGCTACATCCACGCGTACTGTCTCGTTTCTGGCCAACGATGGGCAAAGCAGCGGCGGTGTCAGCTTCGAGGCCCTGATACAGAACTGCAGCGACACGCTGGTGACCATCCTCGAGGTGATTGTTGAGACAGGCGATGTCTCGCGCCGCGCAGTGGAGCGGGTGCAGCAGATGGACGAATCCGCGGCGGCGATCCGCACCTCGATCCAGCAGCTGGAGGCCATCTCGCGGGAGAACCGCATGCTGGTGATCAACGCGCGGATCGAGGCGGCGCATGCCGGGGAGCAGGGCGCGGGATTTGGCGTGGTGGCCGTCGAGGTGGCCTCGCAAACGGAGAAGATGCAGAGCGTGACGGCGCTGGTGGACAGTCTGGCAGCTGAGCTGCGCACGCTGGCAGCCTCCGCGTTGGCCGACCTGAAGCAGATGCAGCAGCGGGTCCAGCAGCGTGTGGAGCAGTGCCGCAGAGACGTGGAGCATTCGCTCGACGCCTTGCGCCGTGCGCACCAGGTCATGCAGTCAACGCTAACCGGTATCACCGAGGACGGTGCTGCGCTGGCCACCGAGATCGATGCCGGGATCCGGGGGATGCAGTTCCAGGACCGGGTGAGCCAGCGGATTGCGCATGTGGTTGAGGATCTGGAGATTATCGAGCGGCGCCTGCATGAGCTCGCCAGGAACGGCGTGCTCAGTGGCGGAGACCCGGATGCGGAGTTCAGCGCCTACACGATGCAAGAGGAGCGCGAGCTTTCTGGACTCAGCGCCCCGGAGATGTCCGCAGGAGATGTCGAACTGTTTTGAACGACGCCGCATGACGGCGTACAGCCGAGGTTGAAGAAGGTATGAAAAAGATTCTTATCGTTGACGATTCCGTCTCCATGCGCAAGATGGTGGGCTACTGCCTGCGGCAGGCAGGCTTCGATGTGATGGAGGCCGAGCACGGCCAGGACGCGCTCGACAAGCTCAAAGGCGTAGTCGTCGACCTGATCATCACGGATCTGAACATGCCGGTGATGGACGGCATCACTCTGATTCAGAATGTGCGCAAGCGCGCCGATATGAAGACCAAGCCCATCCTGATGCTGACTACCGAGACCCTCGGATCGAAGAAGGAAGAGGGCAAGGCTGCCGGTGCAACCGGATGGATCGTGAAGCCGTTCGAGCCGGAGAAGCTGCTGGCCACGGTCGCACGGGTATTGCCCTAAGAGAACACCCCGGTGCTCCCCCCATGAAGATAGATCTCAGCCAGTTTCGACAGACGTTTCTTGAAGAGAGCGCCGAGCACATCGAGACGATGGAGTCGGCCCTGCTCTCACTCCGCCAATCCGCGCAGGATGTCGAGATACTCAACGCCATTTTCCGCGCCGCGCACTCGATCAAGGGAGGCGCAGGTTCGTTCGGGATGACGGCGCTGGTCCGCTTCACCCATGCGCTCGAGAGCGTGCTCGACAAGCTGCGCTCTCTGGAGATGCTGGCGAGCGACGAGCTGATCGACCAGATGTTGCGTTCGGTCGACGTACTGCGCGATCTGCTCGGTTCCGAGGCACAGGACTCCCTGCCAGCCGAAGCCGAATCGTTGCGGCGACAGTTCGAGGCGATATGCAGTGGCGAATCTGCTGCGGCAGAGCCTGACGAAGAAGACCTCTCTGCGGGGCGTGGGCAGGGGAGCACGATGACCGTGTTCCGCGTCGAGTTCCGTCCGAACGCGGACATGTTCATGAGCGGGAACAATCCGCTGCTGCAGCTGCGTGACCTGGCTTCTCTGGGCACGGTGAGCACCTGCGAGCTGCATCTCGACAGGCTTCCCGCGCTGGCCTCACTCGATCCGGCGCTCTGCTACCTGTGGTGGACGATCGAGCTGGTGACCACGCATGGGGAGCCGGAGATCCGTGAAGTCTTCGAGTTCGTCGAACATCTGGCCGAGATCCGGGTGGAGCGGCTGGGCTCCGATGCTGTGCCGGAAGCGGCGACTCCGGTGGCGCTTGTGCCCGAGGCAGAAGCCCCGCCCGTAGCACTCGATGCAGTGCCGGAGAAGCGGCTGAGCGTAGTGGAACCGGCGGCGCGCGAGCAGCCGGCCAAACGGCAGGGTGTCTCGTCCGACGCGGGCTCGATCCGGGTGGAGACAAGCAAGGTGGACCGGTTGATCGACCTGGTGGGCGAGCTGGTGATTGCGCAGGTGATGACAGCCCAGATCGTGGACGAGTTCGAACCGGGGTGCCTGCCCCGTCTCCGGGATGCAGTTGCGGTGATGGCGCGCAACACGCGCGAGCTGCACGAGCGCATCATGGGCGTGCGCATGCTGCCTGTGGGTCCGCTTTTCCAGCGCTATACGCGCACCGTGTATGACATCGCACGCAGCACGGGTAAGAGCATCCGGCTGCAGACCGAGGGCGAGGAGACGGAGATCGATAAGAGCATGCTGGAGCTGCTCAGCGATCCGCTGACGCACCTGGTGCGCAACGCGGCCGATCACGGTATCGAGATGCCGGAGGTGCGGCGTGCGGCGGGCAAGCCGGAGGAGGGCCAGATTGCGCTGCGGGCCTTTCATCGCTCGGGTCGCATTGTGATCGAGATTGCCGACGATGGCGCAGGGATCGACGTGCAGCGGGTTCGCCGCAAGGCTGTCGAGCGCGGCCTGATTGCGGCCGATGCGCAGATCAGCGACGACGAGGTGCGGATGCTGATCTTTGCGCCGGGCTTCTCGACACGCGACCAGGTGAGCGACCTCTCCGGCCGCGGGGTAGGCATGGATGTGGTGAAGCGGAATGTGGAGCAGTTGAATGGCGTGGTGATGGTGCGGAGCGAGCTGGGGGCGGGCTCGGTGATGAGCGTGGAGCTGCCACTGACCATGGCCATCCTGGAGGGGCTGCTGGTGCGAGTGGCCGACCGCACGCTGGTGCTGCCGCTTCTCTCCGTGGTAGAGACGGTGGCGCCCGAGGCCTCGCAGATTGTGGAGCTGACGAAGCGGGGCGAGGTGGCGGTGATTCGCGAGGAGTCGATACCGCTGGTGCGAGTGCGCCATTTTCTGGGGCTGCCGGAAAAGGGTGACGCAACGGTGACGGCGAAGGGTGGCATCGAGCGGGAGTTGATCGTGGTGGTGGAGGCCGGTCAGAAGAAGGTAGGGCTCGTGGTGGAGGAACTGCTGGGCCAGCAGCAGGTGGTGGTCAAGAGTCTGGAAAAGAATTTGCGAAAAGTGGGTGGATTGATGGGGGCGACGATCCTGGGCGATGGCTGCGTGGCACCGATCGTGGACGTGGCCGGCATCGCAAGTCTGAATTTGTCATCGATGCCTGCATGAAGGGCATGGAGGCAGGACCGGTGTAGCGACAGATCGAAAGCGGAAGGCTCGTAAAGGGAAAGCGAGACGGGAGAGCATGAAGAACTTGAAGATCAGGACCAAAATTATATTGGCATTCGCAGCCGTGATCGCGATCAGTGTGGTGATGAGCGTCTTCGCCATCAGCAGGGTGGTCGGTATTGGAGAACGCACGGATGTCGTCGCAGACAACTATGCGCCATCGGTTGCTGCTCTGAGCGGCATCCAGACGCGTACGTTCAATATCGTGACATTGCTCGTCCGTCATGCAGCCAGCAGCGACCAGGGGGAGATGACCGCGCTGGAGGCGCAGATGAACGCCCTGCGGGATGAAAATACGAAATCCTATCAACTCTATGAGTCGTTTCCCAGTGGAGACGAGGAGCGCGCCCTGTACGCTGCAACCAAAGGTGACAGGCAGCAGTTCTGGGTCCTGCACGAGCAGATCCGGCAGTTGAGCCGCCAAGGCACGCCTGCGGCCAATGCCAAGGCCGCTGATTTGGTTGAGCACCAGCTTCTGCCGGTGATGACCAGATACAGCGATGAGCTGCAGAAGGTCGTCGACATCAACAATCACGGGAGCGTGGTCGGCCTCAAAGAGGTGAAGAGCAGTGTGAGTGCGACGATCATCGGCCTCATTATAGGGCTGGTGCTCTGCGTGCTTCTGGCGACCGCGATCTCCATTCTCATCGCACGCGCGATCGCCGGACCGCTGCGTCAGGCCGTCGACGCGCTGGAACAGGTAGCAGCCGGCGATCTTACCGCGAGCCTGCAAGTGGAATCGCGCGATGAGGTAGGCCAGATGGCCGACGCGCTGAACCTGGCGGTGGACAAGCTGCGTACCGCGCTGCAAAACGTATGGACCAATGCTGACAATACGAACGCCTCGGCATCCGAGTTGGCCGCGGCCACGGCGGCGATTGCCAGTGGCGCGCAGGAGCAGGCGGCGAGCCTGGAGGAGACCTCGGCCAGCCTAGAGCAAATTACGGCTACCGTGCGTCAGAGCGCGGATAATGCCAGGCAGGCGAGTCAGCGGCATCGGGATCGAAGGATGCAGCGGTGCAAGGGCAGGAGGTTGTTTCAAACGCGGTCACAGCGATGTCTGAGATCAATATGGCTTCGGCCAAGATCTCGG
>NZ_JASGFD010000096.1:0-8681 GCF_047605705.1 Silvibacterium sp.
GCGGTCACCTCAGTCACGCCGGGGATGGCGCCGACGCGGGCCTTGATCTCTTCGAAGAACGGCAGCAGCCGCTCCTGCGGATAGTTCGAAAGTTTGGGGTCGATGCTGATGTCGTAGCGGCCCTCGGTCGGGAAGCCGAAGTCGCGATGCTCGAGGTTGCGCAGGCTGAGCGCCAGCAGTGCGGCCATGCTCACCAGCACCAGCGAGAGCGCGGTCTGCGCGAGGATGAGTGTCCGCTGCGTGCGGCCCGTGCCTCCTCCGGCAACCGTGCGCGTGCCACTGCGCATGGCTTCGATCGGCTGCGTGCGCGAGGCTGACCACGCAGGCGCGATTCCGAAGATGAGGCCGGTCACGATCGATAGCCCCATCGCGAAGAAGAGCACAGGCAGCGAAGGCGTGGGATCGAACGGGGTCATGCTCGATGTGGGGAAAGCCAGCTTGAGGATGAGCTGCGCGCCGGCCCATGCAACCGCAAGACCGGCTCCCGCGCCGATGGCGCTGAGTACCAGGCTCTCCACCAGAGCGCGCTGTGCGAGGCTTGCGCGGGAAGCTCCAAGCGCCGCGCGGATGGCCGTCTGCGGGCGATTGCGCAGGCCGCGCGCCAGCAGCAGGTTGGCGAGGTTTGCGCAGGCCACCAGCAGCACGCAGCCCGATGCGGCCAGCAGCAGCGTGAGCCAGCTGCGATACTCTGTGCGATCCGGTGAAACGCCTCCGCCTCCGGGCACCAGGTGCACGATCTGCCGCGATTGCAGCGACCGCTCTTCGGGCGTCATCTCCGAGAGATGGCTGTTGAGCCACTGATGCAGCTGGGCCTGGATGCGCACTTCGAGCTGCGCGTGATCGACACCGGGCTTGAGGCGTCCGATCAGGTTGAGCCAGCCGGTGCGCGTGTCGTTGAGCCGGGATGTGGCTCCGGCGATGAGCGGCTCGGTCGAAAGCGGCAGCCAGAAGTCGGCCTGCATGTCATTGCCCATGCGCGTGCCGAAGAAGCCGGGTGGCGCGATGCCGATGACGGTGAAGGCCTGTCCGTTGATGCTGAAGGCCGCGCCTACGACCGAGGGATCGTAGCCATACTTCTGCTGCCAGGTGCGATAGCTCATCACCGCAACCGGCGGCGCGCCTTCGTCATCGTCGCTGTCGGTAAAGAGCACCCCGCGCCATGCGCGCAGGCCAAGTGCGCGGAAGTAGTTGCCGGAGACGTACTGGCCATTGCGTGCTGCAACCGGTTCACGGTCTCCGGCGCGGCGCACCGCCAGCTCGGCGTTGCCCATGCCCGTCTGATACGCGGCCAGGTCGCTGAACTCGGGATTGCGTTCGCGAAAGAAGCGATAGGCTTCATCGGAGAAGAAGTGCCACTCATCCTGCGCATAACGCGCCGAGTAGCAGCAGTCGTCCGACCCGCCGATGGCCCAGAGCTGACCCGGCTGTGGAACAGGCAGCGGCCGCAGCAGCGCCTGATCGATGAGCGTGAAGACCGCGGTGGTGGCGCCGATACCGATCGCGATAGTGAGCACGGAGGCCAGCGTGAATCCGGGTGCATGCCAGAGCTCGCGCAGCGCATGGCGCAGGTCGCGAACGAGATTGCCGAACCACGGAATGCCGGCTTCGGCGTGATAACTCTCGCGGATTGCCTCGGCGTGGCCGAAGCTCAACCGCGCCTGCCGCCGCGCTTCTTCGGGCGCCATGCCCGCGGCAAGATTCGCCTCGGTCTCGAGGGCGATGTGTGTCTCCATCTCCTCGCGCAGGCGCGCGTCTTCGCTTTTGCGCAGAAGAGTGTTGCGCAGGCGTGCCGCATAGCGGCGGATAGAGATCCTCATGCCAGCTCCTCTGCCTTTGCGGCGACAAAGCGGCCGACAATCTCCGCGGTCTGCTGCCAGCCTTCGAGTTCGGTCTTGAGCTGTTTGCGTCCGGCCTTGGTGATTTCGTAAAAGCGCGCGCGGCGGTTGTTCTCGGACGCGCCCCACTCCGAGGCGATCGCGCCCTCCTGCTCGAGGCGCAGCAGCAGGGGATAGAGCGTGCCCTGGTTGAGCGCCAGCCGGTCGCCCGAGATCTGCTCGATGCGCCGCGCAATGCCATAGCCGTGCTGCGGACCAAGCACGTCGAGGGTTTTCAGGACCATCAGGGCCAGGGTTCCCTGCTGGACGTCGGAGCGGGAGGATTTCGACACGAGCGCATTCTCCTTTTGGTATCCAAATGGAGTGTGCCACGTCTTGTTTTGGAAAGCAACAGGACAGCTGCGCGCAGGGCGGGATTGAGCGTCCGGGCCTTTCGCCTTCGGTACCCGCTCCCGGTGGTCGCGATCCGGGCTGGTAACAAGTGTGCGTCGCAAGAGCCGGGTGCCCCATGTCTCGAGTCTGAGACGTGGATTTGCAGGATTGAGATGACTGGCACATCTCACTTCAGAGAGCACAGAGGGATTCGTGCCGGTGCCTGCATCGCGTTTTCAGCGCCAAGATGCAAAGAACGCAAAGTCCGCGACTCCTCTTCTCCTTCTCTCTGTCGTTATTCGATCGGAGCAACCGCAGGTCTTTCCACTGCGCGAGACGATGGGATTGTCTCGCTGCGGTCGAGATGACAGTGCGGGTTATAGAGGCGCAAACCGATACTGAGCGGGCTGTCGCGGAATGGCTGATGCTGAAGTTGTAGGCGTGCGGCTGGCGATGTGTGTCGCATTTTGCCGCGCCCGCTGGTATCATGGAGCTACGCTCAGTTGTTTGGCGTGTGAGTCGTTCTCGCCCTCATCCAGCAAGATCGCCTGGCAATCCGTTTCCAAGCCCCTCAGCGTAATGGCCGGTTTTGTAGCACCTCCGGCCAGGCCGTCGCATGCAGTGTGTGGTTCCTGCAGGCATCGCGGCCGAAGACGCAGCGTTCGGAACAACGCCGAGGCCCGCGCTCCCAGAGCGCACCCTCTTTGAAAAGCCGGTGCCTGATACAGGAAACCTGCTCCCTTCTTCCCGACGCATTCTGAAGTATTTCGCTTCCCGGCAGGCGTGTATCTGCATGGGGAAGCCAAGCAGGCAGCGGCAGTCCGCGTGCGCACGGGAGTGTGCAGGATGAATGCGGGCAGCGCCGCGCGCTAAGGATCAAGTTGACCCAGTTTTCCGATTTTCAAATCTCGGCCGCGCTCAAGCAGCAGCTGGCCAATGCCAAGTTTGTGACCCCCACGCCGGTGCAGGCCGGCGCCATTCCTCCTGCCCTCGAAGGCAATGACGTGCTGGCCACCGCGGCCACCGGCACCGGCAAGACGCTGAGCTTCCTCATCCCCGTGATCGAGCGGATGCCCGCCGGCAAGACGCCCGTGGCTCTCGTTCTGCTGCCCACGCGCGAGCTGGCCATGCAGGTGCTCGAGCGCTACAAGCAGCTCACGCGCTCCAGCCAGGGCGCGGCGCTGGTCGTCGGCGGCATGGCGGAAGGCCCGCAGCTCGAGGCCCTGCGCCGCGGCGCGCGCCTCATCGTTGCTACCCCGGGCCGCCTCGAGGACTATCTCCAGCGCAGGCTCGTGAATCTCTCCGGCGTGAAGATGCTCGTCCTCGACGAAGTGGACCGCATGCTGGACATGGGCTTCAAGCCCGCGATCAAGCGCATCGTCGCCGCGCTCTCGCCCGAGCGTCAGACGCTCTGCTACTCGGCCACGCTGAGCGGCCAGATCAAGGAAGTCGTCCGCGACTATCTCAAGAACCCGGTTCGCGTCGAGATCGGTTCGACGATGAAGCCCTCCGACAACGTCGAGCTGCAGAGCTTCGAGGTTCCCGTCGAGAAGAAGCAGGAGCTCCTCGAGCACCTGCTCGACGCCCACGAGGGCAGCTTCCTGGTCTTCGTGCGCACCAAGCACGGTGCCGACCGCGTTGCCCGCCGCCTCTCGCGCAAGGGCCACACGGCCACGCAGATCCACGGCGACCGCTCGCAGTCGCAGCGCAACACCGCACTGCGCAGCTTCGCCGACGGCCGCAACCGCGTGCTGGTGGCCACCGACGTCGCCGCGCGCGGCATCGATGTCTCCGACGTGGCGCACGTGGTGAACTACGACATCCCGCGTGAGGCTGAAGACTTCGTGCACCGCATCGGCCGCACCGGCCGCGCCTCGGCCAAGGGCATGGCGTCGACCTTCGCTGCTCCTGACGAAACGCACCTGCTGCGCAAGATCGAGAAGACCCTGCGCATCTCGACCAAGCGCTTCAAGGTCAAGGCGAACGATACGGCTGCGGCTTCGGTTGCGGAGTAAGGCGTAGGCCAGCAGGCAGTCATAAAAGAAAGCGGCCAGTGGGATGATTCCCACTGGCCGCTTTTGCGTTTGCTTCCGTCGGTCATCGAATCGTTCCCGCTCAAGCGAAGCTTGGACGGGGCACCCATATCCTCGCTTGCACTGCGAACCGCAGATTCCTCCACTGCGCGAGAGAAGAAGCGTCTCGCTTCGGTCGGAATGACAATCGTTTTTAAACTTTTGCCTGCGCCCTAATCCAGCCGCACCAGGTAGGCCAGTCCTTCCTTCGGCTCAAGCTCGCGCTGGATCTCGTCGGCCTTCTGGCGGTCGTCGCCGGCGGGGCGGATGCGGACCCAGTGGCCGGTCGGACCCGTGAACTCGATCACGTTCGCCGTCTCGTACTTCTTCTGCAAATGCTCCTGGAGCTTTTCCGCGTCATGCTCGCTGTGGAAGGCTCCGATCTGCACGCACCAGCGGCCGCCGGTGGCGATGGGCTTCGGCGCTTCCAGCACCTCGATGCGCACCTGCGCGGTGCCGGGGCGCCATACGCCGATGGTCTTGGCTGCTCCCACCGAGAGATCGAGCACGCGATCGGGCACGAACGGGCCGCGGTCGGTCACGCGCATGGTCGCGGTCTGGCCTGTGGCCATATTCGTGACACGGATCAGCGAGCCCATGGGCAGCGTGCGGTGCGCGGCGGTTACGGCGTCCTGGTCGAAGACTTCGCCATTCGCGCCGCGACGGCGGTTATACGGAGGCCCATACCAGCTGGCCATGCCCACTTCGCTATAAATCACCTGCCCCGGAACGAATCCCGGAGTCGCCGTTGGCGCGGTGGCCATCCCGGTCGCGTTCGACGGGGGATAAGCAGGCTGCTGCGGGTAGCTGGCCGGTGGCGGGGGCGGCACGTAGACGGCCTGCTGGTGATGGCCGCATCCGGCGAGCCAAAGCGTGGATGTTGCGGCCAAGGCCGCCAGTCGTAGTCGAAAAGAAGAATTCACCATGCTAGCGATTTCCATGCTCCCAGCGGTCGGCCAGCTCGGTCAGCTTCGTGGAGGCGATGCGCATGGCCTTGAGCGAGTTCCGGCGTACATCCGGCACGACCTCGTCATTCAGGTAGGCGATGATGCGCTTCAGCTCTTCCTCAATGCGCGGAAGCGCCTCATTTACTTTGTCGTCAACCCTGCGGCCGAAGTTCTCGAAGCCGCTCTTCCTTTGTTCGTCCATGGCTGTATCGCCTCTCCGCAGGCAGGGTGCAGGGACAGTATCGGTGGCCGCATAAGACGAAAGCAATGCGTGCGAGACCTATGGTGCCGAAGGAGTTACCTCACGGCTCGGCTGGAGGCGCTTCGCACCTTCTGTAACCGTCCATACATCTTTCCGCGGAAATTTCTTGTCTAACGGGTGTGCAGCTGTCTCAGGAGGCAATCCTGGGGAGCGATTTCCCGGGATGGGCAGCCGCCGCAAAGATGGTTACTTCGGAAATACACGAAAGAATCGGATGACTTTTACAAAAGCACGCTGCTTCTCTGCGGTTTGTCTTGCCCTGGTAGGTTCGCTGGTTGCAGCGGCGCAGGTCCAGGTTCCGGATCACAATCCGGATCTTGATTCCGCCCCGGCCCAGAGTCAGGCTCAAAGCCAGCCGCAAAGCTCCCCCCAGAACAATAACCCCCTGCCCGATGCGCCGGCCCCGCCGCACGCGTCGCAGACCGCGCCGCTTTACGCGCAGAGCAAATGGCATGGTGTGGTCGATCCCGGCCAACCCTACAAGCCGCTGAACACGGGCGAAAAGCTGGCCTTCTGGCTGCATGAGGAGACGAGCCCGACGAGCCTGGTTCCGGCTTTCTTCTCTGCAGGATATGGGCAGCTGACAGGCGGCGATCCCAAGTTCGGCGTCGATTCAGGAGCCTTCGGTGAGCGTCTCGGCGCGGCGGCTCTGAATGAGGCCAGCATGCGCTTCTTCTCGGACAGCTTGCTGCCCACGCTGATGCATACCGATCCGCGCTACTTCCGCATGGGCTCGGGCCCGGCCGGCACGCGAGCGCTCTGGGCGGTCGAGCGGCTGGTCATCGACCAGAACGATAAGGGCAAGCGGGTCCCGAATTACTCCGATCTTGGCGGACGACTCGCCGCTTCGACGCTCGCTCTGACCTACTATCCGTCGGAAAGCGTGAACGCCACGGTCGTCATGCGCACCTGGGGAACGTCGCTGGCCGGCGCTGCGGCGAACAACCTCTTCCTCGAGTTCTGGCCGGATATTCGCGATGCCGCGTTTCATCATGGGCGAAAATCGCGCCGCTGGCTGCGCCAGCATCCGGGACAGCAATAGGCCAGTCGGATACTTGCACTTGCTCTAACCGCCTCTTTATCCGTAGAGGCAGGCGCAGTTTCGAGAGAATTCATCGCGCTGCGAGTGTCAGCGAGTACCATGGCTGCCATGTCCGGCCTGAAGAAGCTCACAGCCTTGCTGTTCGTCCTTGTTCTTCTGTCGCTCGCCGCATCAGCGGAAGGAGCGCAGGACCAACCGGCTCCACTCTCCATCGTCGTGGATACGACATGCAGAATTCAGCCTGAATCCGATCCGTCGATTCTCGGCCGTCACCGGCACGCTTTTCGAGATGGAGCCATTTGCCATCTTGAAAGCGTGCTGACTTCTCACCATATCGAGGAGAAGATTGCGGATGGCAAGCGAACCCGGTACTTTGTCCGTGTTGCGGAGCAGGAGTACATCCTGGAGAACCCTACCGACGGGCCGGCTGTTTTTACTATCCGGCATGCCGTTCCTGCCAACTGGCAGGTGGACTCCGATCCGCCCCCCGCTCGTATGGATGGTGCCACCGCGATATTCCTGGCTAACTCGGCGCCGGGGCAGCGAGTGCGGCTGCATGTGGGCATGCACCGGAACTATCCCGCGAAATAAGACAGGCCTCCCGGTACCTCACCATCGCGTGATGGAGGATACCGGGAGGCCTTGGCTTTATGTGCTCTTACTTGGTGTGCAGCTGCTTGACGTCGCGCACCGCGCCGCGGGCGGCGTTGCTGGTGAGTGCCGCATACGCCTGCAGAGCGGGTGAGACGACGCGTTCGCGGCTGGCCGGTTTCCACGCCTTCGCGCCACGTGCGTTCATGGCTGCGCGGCGAGCCTCCAGCACTTCATCGCTGAGGTCGAGCTGGATCAGGCGATTGGGGATGTCGATCTGGATGGGATCGCCGTCCTCGATGAGTCCGATCAGGCCACCTTCGGCTGCTTCCGGCGAGATGTGGCCGATCGAAAGCCCCGAGCTGCCGCCCGAGAAGCGGCCGTCGGTGATGAGCGCGCAGAGTTTGCCCAGGCCCTTCGACTTCAGGTAGCTGGTCGGGTAGAGCATCTCCTGCATGCCGGGTCCGCCCTTCGGGCCCTCATAGCGCACGACCACCACATCGCCCGCGACCACCTTGTCGTTGAGGATGCCGTCCATCGCGTCTTCCTGGCTCTCGAAGACGATGGCCTTGCCGTGATGCACGAGGTTCGAGGGATCGACACCCGCGGTCTTCACGATGCAGCCCTCAGGCGCGATATTGCCGAAGAGGATGGCGAGGCCACCGTCCTTGCTGAAGGCGTGTTCGGCGGAGCGGATGACGCCCTTCTCGCGATCCTTGTCCGTCTCGTCCCAGCGGGCCGACTGCGAGAAGGCCTGCTGCGTGGGGACGTTGCCGGGAGCGGCGCGATAGAACGTGTCGACCGACTCTTCCTTGCTGCGAATGATGTCCCAGCCGTCGAGCGCGTCGCCGAGCGTGGCTGCGTGGATGGTGGATGTGTTGGCCTGGATGAGACCGGCGCGGTCGAGCTCGCCGACGATGGCCATCACGCCACCGGCGCGGTGTACATCTTCCATGTGAACATCGCTCTTGGCGGGCGCGACCTTGCAGAGGCAGGGCACCTTGCGCGAGAGGCGGTCGATGTCCGCCATGGTGAAGTCCACTTCGCCTTCGATGGCGGCAGCCAGCAGGTGCAGCACCGTGTTCGTCGAGCCGCCCATGGCGATATCGAGGCTCATGGCGTTTTCAAAAGCTTCGCGCGTCGCGATATTGCGCGGCAGCACGCTGGCGTCGTCCTGCTCGTACCAGCGCTTCGCCAAATCGACGGCGACGTGCCCGGCGCGGCGGAAGAGCTGCTCGCGGTCGGAGTGCGTGGCCAGCACCGAGCCGTTGCCCGGCAGCGCAAGGCCAAGAGCCTCGGTCAGGCAGTTCATCGAGTTCGCCGTGAACATGCCGGAACAGGATCCGCAGGTGGGACAGGCCGAGCGCTCGATGACGGCGACTTCCTCATCCGAATAATGAATGTCGGCAGCCGAGACGATCGCGTCGATCAGGTCGAAGGCCTGCTTCTTTTCCTTGATGACGGCCTTGCCCGCCTCCATGGGGCCGCCAGAGACGAAGACCGCGGGGATGTTGAGGCGCATGGCGGCCATCAGCATGCCGGGGGTGATCTTGTCGCAGT
>NZ_JASGFD010000097.1:0-7776 GCF_047605705.1 Silvibacterium sp.
TGGCTGCCGAAGCCATCGCCGCGGCCCGTGCTGCGGAGGCTGCGGCGGAAGCCGCGCGTGCGGCCCAATCGGCCGCGCAGGCCATCCTCGCCGGGCTCGATCTGACTCCGGCCGAGTATGAAGCCGCGCACGCGCAACCGGAATGGCCTGCCGAGCCGGCAGAGATCGTCCAGATGCCCCTGCCCGAGGCGGTGAACAGCTTCCCGGTGGCCGCGGCAAGCTACGCTCCCGCGCCTGAAATGAGTCGGGCCGTGCCCACCGCGAGTGCATTCGTCGAAGAACCGGTCGTCCATGCCCCCATCGACTATCGCGTCCATCCCGACTCGCTGCCGCAGGCGCCGCAGAACCCCGCCCGCGGAGTCCAGAACCGTGTCTCCGAGACCCCGCGTTCGCAACGGACGGAAGATTATCCGACGCATATCGAGGATCCCTTCGAGGAGGCCTTCGTGGCCGACGCGCAGCCGCTGCCGGCCAAGCTCATTGAGTTTCCCCGGGAGCTGGTGGCTACGCGCAAGGCGCGTCCCCGACTGGCCGAGGGGCCGCTCCGCGAAGAAGCCGAGCCCGAAGGCGCGCAGCTGCGCATCTTCGAGGTGGAGCCGGAGAGCATCTCACACGAGGTGACGACGCAGCAGAGCAGCTCCCAGGCATTGCCGGAATGGCACTCCATCCAGCTTGACCCGCATCCGGAATCCGAAGCGGAACCTCGCCCTCTTGGCCGCCAGTCCCGCCGTGATTCGGAAGCGCAGGTGCAGGCCGGTCAGGCGTATTCTGCCCTGATGGAGATGCTCCCGCTGCACGTAGCTCCGATGCAGGACCGCATCATGGCGACGCTGGTGGATGTGGCGCTCGTCTCGATCGCCTTCCTGCTCTTTGTGCTGGTCTTCGTCGCCTCCACGCCGCACCTGCCTACGGGCAAGCCGGCGCTGGCTGCGGCCGGCGCGGTGCTCGGGGTCTTCTTCGTGATCTACCAGTGGCTCTTCTTCAGCTTCTCCGAAGGTACGCCGGGCATGCAGTACGCGAAGATCGCGCTGTGCACCTTCGAGGACGAGAATCCGACCCGCAAGGAAATGCGTGGACGCATCGCGGCGCTGCTGCTCTCCGCACTGCCGCTCGGCCTAGGCTTCCTCTGGGCCTTCCTCGACGACGATCGCCTCAGCTGGCACGACCGCATCACCCGCACCTACCAGCGCAGCTACCGCTAGGGACAGGCCGTCCCGGCCTTTCGTCTTCGGCTTCCGCTCCCGTTGGTCGCGGGTTGGCTTGAGGAACAAAAGAGAAACAAAACGCCGCCCGGAGAGATTCTCCGGGCGGCGTTTTTCTTGTTATTCCCTGTCATTCCGACCGGAGCGAAGCGCAGTGGAGGAACCTGCAGTTCTCCCGTATTGGGCACACAGCAGGTTCCTCCGCTGCGCGGCCTGCGGCCGCTCCGGTCGGAATGACGGTTGCTTCGCGCAGGGCGGTCTGTCTTCGGCCTCCGCTCTCTTTGGTCGCGCTCCTGCTTGTGCTTCTATCTAAGCCCTAAGCCCCGTCTAGCAGCGAACCCCAAGCAAAGCGACGGCCGCGGCACCCACAACCGAGAGCGAAGGCTCTTCGGGCAGGATTTCGAGGGTGTAGCTCTGGAGCGGGCTCATTTTCACCATCTCCCAGAGGTGCTCTTTCATGCGGGAGAGGTCGAGGCGCTGGATGTCGCGGCCGGTAAAGTAGAAGCGTCCCGGGCCTTCGAGGTGAATCTGCGAGGCGGTTGCTGCGGCGAGCGCCTGGTGCCACAGCTCGACGAACTCCAGGCAGCGTCGGTCGCCCTTGCGGGCATGGGCGAAGATCTCATCCGGCTCCAGGTCGAGGAACCGGAGCCGCATGGCCCGGTGCCCCATGATGCCTTCCAGGTGTCCCTTGCCGCCGCAGCCGCAGTAGTTCTCCTTGGGGTCGAGCGTGACCGTGGTGTGGCCGCCCTCCCATGGACCTTCGGTGTACGGATAGCGTCCGAAGCCGATGCCGTTGCCGATGGTCCAGACGCGGACGTGGCGGTCGAGATGGCCGCGGGTGGCAGCGAGGCCGGCGGCGACTGCGTCGGCATCGTTGAGGATGGTGACCGGGGCGATGATGCCGCGCGCCGCAACACCGCTCCGGACGGAGTCGGCGATGTGCGCGCCCTTGAGCTGGGGAAGATTTGGGGAGTCTTCGATGATGCCGTTACGAATAATGCCGGGCATGGCGACGCCGACGGCGTCGAGAGTCTTATGTTCTGCAGCGAGTTTTGCGATGTGATCGCAGATGAGTTCACAGACCGAGTCAGCCGGCATCTCGATGAGCACGCCCATCTCGTCGATGCTTGCATCGCTGGTCCCGGCTGCCGGATAACGCAGCAGCCCGCCTTGCACCTTGTGGTCCTCGATGAGGCCCGCGACGACCCGGTCGGTGATGGTAACGCCAACGCTGATTGCCATATCGTCGCTCCTTTCTATAAAGAAGTTCCTACGATGCAGCAGAATTTTCCCCTGGCGCGGAAGTCCGGATCCGCGTCCGAGGAGACGTCGGGGCCCGGTTATTCCATGAAGCGGGCAAGCCGGTTGATGCCGTTGAAGGCAGCCGCCTTGTAGCACTCCGCCAGAGTGGGGTAGTTGAACACAGTGTCGATGAAGTAGTCCACTGTGCCATTGAGGGTCATCACTGCCTGGCCGATGTGAACAAGTTCCGCCGCGCCTTCGCCGATGATGTGCACGCCGAGGATCTGCTTGGTCTCGCGGTGGAAGATCAGCTTGAGGCGTCCCGTGGTGTCGCCGCGGATCTGTCCGCGAGCGATCTCACGGTAATAGGCGACGCCGACCTCGTAGGGCACGTCCTCTTCGGTGAGCTGCTCCTCCGTCTTGCCGATGAAGGAGATCTCGGGGATGGTGTAGATGCCGTACGGATAAAGGCTGGGGTTCGACTGCACCACCTCGTCGCCGAAGGCGCGCTCGACGGCGATACGGCCCTGTTCCATCGAGACCGAAGCCAGGCTTGGGAATCCGATGACATCGCCGACCGCGAAAATATTAGGAACTTTGGTGCGGAAGTCTTTATCGACGGGGATGCGGCCGCGCGAGTCGGCCTCGATGCCGGCAGCCGGCAGGTTCAGCTCGTCGATGTTGCCCTGGCGGCCGACTGCATAAAGCAGTGCGTCGCCGGAGATGCGCTTCTTGCTTTCGAGATTTGCGACTACGGTGCCGTCGGCCAGCTCTTCTACGCTCTCCACCTCTTCATGCAGGCGCATGGTCACGCGGCTGTCGCGCAGGTGATAGCTGAGCGCTTCGATAATCTCCTGGTCGGCGAACTCGAGCAGGCGCGGACGCTTTTCGACCAGGGTCATGCGGACGCCGAGAGCCGCAAACATGCAGCAGTATTCGACGCCGATAACGCCGCCGCCGACCACGATCATGGTCTTCGGCAGGGTCTGCAGGTCGAGGATCTGATCGCTGTTGATGATGGTGCGGCCATTGAGGGGCACCTTTGTGGTGCTGGCCGGCTTGGTGCCGACGGCGATCACAATGCGCTCGGCCTCATGCACCGTCGAGCCGGATGTGCCGTCGACCTGGACATGGGTGGTGTCGACGAAGCTGGCCGTGCCGGTCAGCACGTCCACGCCATTGCGCGAGAGCTGCGCCTCGGTGACGTCCACCTCGGTCTTGATGACGTGCTGCACGCGGAAGGCAAGATCGGACATCGTGATCTTTTCCTTCACGCGGTAGTTCATGCCATAGACGGAGCGGTAGTTGTAGCCCGAGAGGTGCAGTACGGCTTCGCGCATGGTCTTGCTGGGGATGGTGCCGGTGTTGATGCACACACCGCCGACCACGCTGCGCATCTCCACCAGCGCAACCCGCTTGCCCTTCTTGACCGCGGAAACCGCGGCGCGCTGGCCCGAGGGGCCGGAACCGATTACCAGCAGATCGTAAGTAGCCATGTTCTCCGCTTGCGGCGCGAACTGATACGCCTGTTCCAGATGAGTGCAGGCGCGCTACAAAGGTTGCACCTGCCATGGTTTCCGCGCCGGCCGAATGAGAGCAAAGGCGGGAAAAGGGAATCCAGGTCGGGGTCGGGCCCAAATGGGGAAGTCGGTGTCCGCTCCGTGACCATCATACTGCCTCGTTCTTTGCATCGACGCAAAAGACGAGAACCTGAGTGCGGCCCGCGACGACATCATGGAAAGTACGCTCCGCGACGGGACTACGGTAATGAAAATTCATGACGGGACTATGATTCAGAGCGATGATCCTCTGCGCCATCACCGACCGCCGCATCTTTCCCGGAACGGAAGGCGACCGTCGCCGCGCCCTGCTGGCCGCGGTGCAGGCGTGGGCCGAGGGCGGAGTCGATTTCATCCAGCTGCGTGAAAAGGATCTGCATGCGCGTGAGATGCTGGCGCTGGCTGGCGAGGTCACGCGTGCCGCGTCGGGCCGCCGCAATCGCCCGCGCGTGCTGCTCAACGGACCGGCCGAGATCGCCCTCGCCGCCGGATGCGATGGCGTGCATCTGCCGGGCAACGCCGCGCCGGATGCAGCCACTTCGGCGCGTGCCCTTTTTGCCGCCCAGGGGCGAAAGGCGGTAATCAGCCGCTCCTGCCATGTGGGCGACGAGACTGCATCTGGAATTGCCTCCTGGGACGCGGACCTGCTGCTCTTTGCCCCGGTTTTTGAAAAGAGCCTCTCCAGCGACGGCGGAGGCACCCTGGCCGGTTCGGGGCCGGATGCGCTGGCGGCCGCGTGCTGGGCCGCTTCTCCCCGGCCGGTGCTGGCGCTCGGTGGCGTCACGCTGGGCAATGTGCCTGCATGTATGGCTGCCGGTGCGGCGGGCGTCGCGGCGATCCGCCTCTTCGCGGTAGGGGACTGGCGGCGGCTGCGCGGCTGAAGCCGCGTGAAAGTGGGTCGCCGGGACGACGGCTCGGCTTACACTCGTGGCAGGCCCTGAAAGCATGTCTCACTACAACAGCTTTCTCCGCATTCCTGGTCTCGCTCTCCGGCAGAAGCTGCGTCCCTTGCCGCGCATCGGCGTGCTTGATGCCGATGTGCTGCGGCTGCGCGTCTGGCCGCAGGATGTGGACTTCAATTTCCATCTCAACAACGCCCGCTACCTGAGCTTCATGGATTACGGACGCACGCGGCTGATGGCCGCCACCGGGCTGCTGTTGCCAGCAATCCGCGAGCACTGGACGCCGCTGGTAGGTTCGATCTCGATCACCTACCGGCGTTCGCTGGGCTTCTGGGCGCCCTTCACGCTCTCGACGCGCATCCTCTGTTGGGACGACAAGTGGATTTACATGGAGCAAGTCTTCAACGGAAGGGATGGCCTGGCCGCGATCGCCTGGGTGAAAGGGCTCTTCCGCGATGAGCAGGGCAACGTCCCGCCACAGCGAGCCATCGATCGCATCGCCCCGGGCACGCTATCGCCCCCGATGTGGGAGCCGCTGACGCAGTGGAATGAAGTCACGAAGGAGAAGCTGGCTTCGGGCAAGTGAGAGTTTCCCAAGTCGAAAAGAAGAACGAACTCGGGTGCCCCACGTCTCGATTCTGAGACGTGGGATCGCACGATCGTTTGTTCTGCGAGCTTACAGCTCGATCTTCGTTCCCAGCAGCGTGAGGAACTGTGCGAGCCACTGCGGATGCGCGGGCCATGCAAATCCAGTGACGAAGTTGCCGTCGGTGATGGCTCCGTCCGGCGGTGTCTCCACATAGGTGGCCCCGGCGAGGCGAACCTCAGGCGCGCAGGCGGCGTAGGCCGAGATGCGCTTGCCGCTGATGACTGAAGCCGCGGCCAGCACCTGCGCCGCATGGCAGATCGCCGCGATCGGCTTATGCGTCTCCGCGAAGTGACGCACGATGGCGATCACGCGCGGGTTCAGGCGGATGTACTCGGGCGCGCGTCCGCCGGCGATCATCAGCGCGTCGTAGTCGGCTTCACGCACCTCGGCGAAGCTCGCATTCAGCGTGAAGTTGTGGCCGGGCTTTTCGGTGTAAGTCTGGTCGCCTTCGAAGTCGTGAATGGCGGTCTTGATGGTCTGGCCGGCCTTCTTGTCCGGGCAGACGGCATGCACCGTGTGTCCCACGGTGAGCAGCGTCTGGAAGGGGACCATCACCTCGTAGTCTTCCGCGAAATCGCCCACGAGGAAGAGGATTTTCTTCGCCGCCATGGAGTTCTCCTTGCATTATTCGGCTGCCGAACGGCAACCTGTTCCCATGTTCATCCCGGACATATAAAAGCTGCGCAAAGATATAGATAATTCGCAGCGGGAAATCGCGATGTCCGGGTTATTCTGCCTCCATTATGAACGCCGATGAGCAACGCGGGCGACGTTTCCACGCGCATGAGAGCGGCCGGGTGCACGCCTTGCAGGGCGCTCCGCTGGCGCGTTTCTGGCAGCGGGCGCTCGGCTTCTGGTTCGATCTGGTTGTCGCGGTTCTGATCTGGGCACCGCTGGAATATCTCTGGCGGCGCTTTGTCCTGCATGCGTCGCACATCGATCTGAGCTGGGACTTCCATGAAAAGGGCAACGTGGTGGTGATGCTGCTCTACTGGGGGCTCTCGAATTACTTTGGCAATGGACGCACTTTAGGGAAGTGGGTAGCGCGGACGCGCGCCGTCTTACTCACCGGCGAGCGGCTGGGGCTGTGGCAGTCGATCGAACGCGGTCTCGGCTACGGCGCGGCGGTGCTCGAAGGCGGACTCGGCTTCGTCCAGTACTTCTGGGACGCGAACCGAATGTGCGCGCAGGACCGGCTGGCCGAGACCATCGTGATTGACACGCGAAAAACGAGCGCGCAGAACTTCGATAAACAGGTTAAGTAATATTCATTCGCTGCGCAGCGCCTGCATCGGGTCGACGGCCGCCGCTCTCCGCGCAGGGATGGCCGCCGCCGCGAGCGCGGTGAGCAGTAGCACCAGGCTCGCCGTGCCGAGGATCAGCGGATTCCACGGCGCAACACCGTAGAGACGGCTGGCCAGCGCGTTGCCGCCAAGGACCGTCAGCGGCAGGCCGATACCGATGCCGATCGCCGATTGCACCAGCGTCGAGCGCAGCACCAGCCGCAGCAGGTGCAGGCGGGTCGCGCCGAGCGCCATGCGCACGCCCATCTCGCCGGTGCGCTGCTGCACGCTGTAGGCGGTTACGCCGTAAAGTCCGATCGCGGCCAGCACCAGTGCCGCCAGCCCGAAGAGCGCGGTGAGCACAAGAATCATCCGCTGCTGCGCGAGTCCTTCGGCGATCAGGTCGTGGAAAGATTGCACAGAATAGACCACAAGATCCGGATCGATTTCTGTGAGGGTGTTGCGCAGTACGGCTTCGAATCCCGGCCCTGCATGCGGAGCCGTGAGAACGATGTTGTAGAGGTCGTGCGACCAGAGCTCGCGCGTCTCCAGCTGCGGCTCCGCGAAGACGGTGCCCTGTGCCTCGGGCAGATAGTAACGCGGCTCGACCGGCGCGGGGCCGGGATTGTCGTGGATGTCGGCAGCGACACCGACAATTTCATAGAGCCCGGCATAGTTGCCCGGCGCAGGACCGAAATGCTGGCCTACGGGATTCTCGTGCGGGAAGTAGCGCCGTGCGAAAGCCTCGTTGATGATGGCCACCGGGCGCGAGGCCTGGTTGTCGTCGGAGGTGAAGGCGCGCCCGGCCACAATGCGGTCATGGAAAAAGGCGAAGAAGTCCGGCATCACGCGCGTCCAGCGTGAGGTGTCGCTATCGTCGGAGAGCGGCGCGGGATGGCCCTCGATGCGTACGTTGTGATTCCACCAGCCATCGTCGGG
>NZ_JASGFD010000098.1:0-7685 GCF_047605705.1 Silvibacterium sp.
ATCCGATGATGCCCACGCGGGTTGCGGGCATCGAGATGACCTGGCCGGCTGCGCTGATCAATGTCTATGGTCAGCACGATGTCGAGATCTCCGGCGAAGGGAACATCGACGGCGATGGCTCGTACTGGTGGAAGAGCTACTGGGATCTGCGACACGATTACGACGCGAAGGGCCTGCGGTGGGCAGCCGACTACGATGCGAAGCGCCCGCGCCTCATCCAGATTTACGACTCGCAGAAGGTCGTTCTGCATGGGCCCACGCTGCAGCGTTCGGGCTTCTGGACGGTGCATATCTGCTACTCCACGCAGGTCACGGTGGAGCACATCACCATCCGCAACAACATTGGTGGGCGGGGGCCTTCGACGGATGGCGTGGATATCGACAGCTCGTCGCATGTGCTGGTGCAGAACGCCGATATCGATGTGAATGACGATGCGCTCTGTCTCAAGGCCGGGCGCGATGCCGATGGCCTGCGCGTCAACCGGCCCACTGAGCACGTGGTGATCCGTGATTCTGTGATCAGGCGCGGCGCTGCGGCTGTGACCTTCGGCAGCGAGACGTCAGGCGGCTTCCATGACATCGAGGCTTATAACCTGACGGCCGGCGATGGTGTTGGTGCAGGCGTGCTCATCAAGAGCGCGCGTGTGCGCGGTGGCGGTGGATCGGACCTGCGTATCCATGACCTTCATCTCGATGGCGTCGGCATTCCGATTGAAGTGAATCTCAACTGGAATCCGAACTATAGCTACGCCACGCTGCCGGATGGCGTGCACGATGTGCCGTCATACTGGAAGACGCTACTGGCGCATGTTTCCGAGGAGCAAGGGCTGCCGCACTTCTCCGACGTGCATATCTGGAATATCGACGCGAAGAATGCGAAAACGGCGATTGCGATTGCGGCTTATCCCAATGCAAAGCTGGAGCGCTTTCGTCTCGATCATCTTCGTCTTGAGGCGCAGAAGGCCGGCCATATCGATGACGCGGACGGCTTCACGCTGGAGAAGGTGGAGCTTGCCGTGCCGCAGGGCGAGCGGCTGACGACTTCTGATAGCAGTAATGTCCACGGGCTCGACGCGGTGATCTATCGTGAGCCTTCAGCCAGTTCACCACATACGGCCGGGAAGTGAAGGGAAGGGGAGCACCATGAGCACGTGGAGACTTTTTGTTCGCAGGTATCTCGCTTATGGGCTCCTGCTTAGCGGTGTTACTGCTGCATCGCTCATGGCGCAGGATGTGCCGAAGACCTGGGTGGACAAGGACACCGGGCATCGCGTTTATCGGTTGAGTGGTGAGCCCGGATCCTCGGCTTTCTACTTCAATGTGAATGCCTATTCGCCTGACGAGCAGTATATGGTCTACACCGCGCCGGATGGCATCCACACGCTGGAACTGGCGACGAAGAAGACGCGCCTGCTGGTACCGAATCCACCACTCCCGCAGAATGCAGACGCGCACGGTGCGCGCTTTCGCTATGGCTACCATGCGATCGTGGTCGGGCATAAGACGGACAGTATTTTCTTCTCGCGTACCGATCCGGCAACGCAGCTGGCCGTGATTTACAAGGCGGATCTCAATTCCGGCGAGGTCACAAAGCTGGCTACGCTGCCTCCGCACGCCAGTGTGGCCACGGTGAATTCGGACGAGACGCTGGCCGCCGGCGTGTATGAGGAGAATCCTCAACCGGCGGCCGACTATCCGCAGCACGACGAGCAGGGACGCGGCCCGCTGGTGCAGCCGGAGAGCAAGGGCGCGATGATGGAGCGCCGCCTGGCCGCGCGGATTCCGGTGGTGCTGTTCACGATCGATCTGCGCACGGGTAAAGTGCATGAGCTGCTGCATTCGACGGACTGGATCGGCCACCTGCTCTTCTCGCCGATTGACCCGACGCTGCTGATGTATTGTCACGAAGGCCCGTGGCAGAAGGTCGACCGCATCTGGATGATCCACACCGATGGTTCGCACAATACGCTGATGCACAAGCGGACCATGCTCATGGAGATTGCCGGCCACGAATTCTGGGGACTGGATGGCGAGACGATCTGGTACGACTGGCAGACGCCAAAGGGCGAGGACTTCTGGCTGGCCGGGATTCACCTTGGCAAGACCCCGGATCATACGCAGGTGGCGTATCACATGCTGCGCAATGACTGGTCGATCCACTTCAACGTGAACAAGGATGCGACGCTCTTCTGCGGCGACGGCGGCGATCCGGGGCAAGTGGCGCGGGCCACGGATGGAGAGTGGATCGAGCTCTTTCACCCTTCGTGGCGCAAGAATGACGGGGGCATCGACTCGCCGGATTTTGTGCAGCCCGGCACGTTCCAGCCTGAGCACCTGGTGAACATGAAGCACCATAACTACAAGCTCGAGCCGAATGTGCGCTTCTCGCCAGACGGGAAGATGGTGATCTTTACCTCGAATATGTTCGGCGCGAGTTACGTATTCGGTGTCGATGTCGACAAGGCGGCTGCGGGTGCGAGCGATGTAGAATCCACGCCGGAACTCGGGCTGCGCTTCGGGCCGAATCCTCCACCAACCCACTGAACGAACGGAGTATTGCACGATGAAGACGATGACGCGGCGGACCTTCGGTGCGCAGCTGATGCTGGCCGGGACGGCTCTCGCCGCAGGCCAGGTGCCCCTGCAGCAGAAGCCCGCGCCGGGCTCGAATCCGAATTTTGACCCGAGCGCTCCGCACGTAGCAATCGGCGGTCCAAGCCTCACCGAGTGGCCTGTGGGATACGATCCGAAGCAGATTGGTACCGCGCTGGCCGGGCATTTTCAGACGACACCGCATTTGCGGCCTACCCGCATTATCTATCCCGAGGTCTGCGCCTGGTACGGCGCGCTCGAGGTTGCGCGTGTGACCGGCAATAAAGATCTGATCGCCGCGCTGCAAGCCCGCTTTGAACCGCTCTTCACCACGGAGAGCAGCCTTTTGCCTCCACGCGGAAACCATGTCGACTTTTCCATGTTCGGTTCGCTTCCGCTTGAGTTGTATCTGCTCACGGGAGAGAAGCGGTATCTCGATCTGGGCCTGAGCTACGCGGATGCGCAGTGGGCCTCACCGGACGCGCAGGGGCTCACGCCGGAGACGCGCTACTGGATCGATGACATGTTCATGATTACCATCCTGCAGGTGCAGGCCTATCGCGCGACGAAGGACGGGAAGTATCTACATCGCGCAGCGACGGAGATGGTGTCATATCTCGACAAGTTGCAGCAGCCCAACGGGCTCTTCTTCCATGCGCTAGACGCGCCTTTCTACTGGGGGCGCGGCAATGGATGGTTCGCGGTGGGCATGGCCGAGGTGCTGCGCGAGCTGCCGAAAAATGCGCCTGAGCGGGCGCGCATCGAGCAGGGATACCACAAGATGATGGCTGCTCTCCTTGCCTGCCAGACGGGTGCGGGCGCGTGGCGTCAGCTGCTCGATCACGAGGATGCGTGGCCGGAGAGCTCAGGTACCGGTATGATCGCGTATGCGCTGATTACCGGTGTGCGCAATGGATGGCTGGATGCTGCCAAGTATGGCCCTGCCGCGCGTAAGGCGTGGATCGCTCTCGCCGGCTATGTCGATCAGAACTCGGACGTGACCGGTGTCTGCGAGGGCACAAACAAGGCGAACGACCTCGACTTCTACCTGCTGCGCAAGCGGCGCACCGGAGACTTTCACGGGCAGTCTCCGGCGATGTGGACTGCAGCGGCGCTGCTTCGTCAGAGCTGAGCCGCTACGGCTTCGCAGCGGGCATCGTGGAAGGCACGGCGTCCGCTGACGAGGAGAGATAGGCGGCGAGCGGGTCCGGCAGCAGCAGCTTCAGGCCGAGTACGACGGACATCGCGTTGAGCTGCGCGCCGATGAGGCTGGTGTGCGTGTGCGGATCGCCGAACATCAGCTCTGTCTCGGCTGGCCCCATTGCGTCATATTGCCGGGCGATGATTTCGTTCAGGTCGACGACGGGCGCATGTTCTTCGTTGGCAATGGTGCGTGCCCAACCTCCGTAGCTGTCGACGCCGCTGCGGACAATGTGGTCGTCCTTCCATATCTTTCGCGGGATCAGCGTGCAGACGATCACAGTCGCGCCCTTTGCGCGCGCCTGCTGCACATACTGCCGCATGTACCAGCCGTAGGTGTGGACCGTCTCGTGGCGGTGCAGGATGGGGTTTTCGATTTCGCGGGTCTCTTCGCCGGTGCCCGGCAATGTGCCGCGAGCCCGCGATGTGTCGTCGAGCGGGCCTGAGTCGTTGTGGCCAAACTGCACCAGCACGAAGTCTCCGGGGTGAATCATGTCGAGGATCGTTTGCCAGTGGCCTTCGGTGATGTAGGTGCGGCTGCTTCTGCCGCCGATGGCGCGATTGACTACGTTGATCTTGTTCGTATCGAAGTAGGTCGCGAGCTCATCGCCCCATCCCCACTGGCCCTGCGCGCCGTTGCCGTGTCCGTTACGCACGGTCGAATCGGCCACCAGCCACAGAGTGGGCAGTGCGGGATTCTTCGGCGTCGGCAGGGGATTGTCATCGTGAAGGCTTGGATCGGTGCCCTGCGCCGGTGTTGTCTTTGCCGATGCCGGGGTGGACGAACTCTGCTGGAGCGGGGCCTGCGTGGCTGCGTGCATGGCGAGGAGGAGTGCGAGCGTAGTCAGCATGGCTTTACCTTAGCGTTCGTAGGGCTTTTGCGTGTCGTAGAACGGGGTTGGTGGGATTGCGACGTTTGCTGGGGCATCTGGATGTGCAGGATCGAAGCGTTGATGCGGTTGGCGCAGATACTTCACGAGCGGCGAATGCGATTGCTGCAGGCCAAGAACCACGCACCGCGCGAGCTCCCACGCGCCGTAGCTGTTGAAGTGTGTGTCGTCATGCAGGGCTTCCGGCTGGTCGGGATACGTGTTCGCCGGAGCATAGACGAACAGCAACCGCGAATCCGGCTCGCCGACAGCTTCGTACAGCGCTTTGCTCATCGCATTCAGATCAATGACTGTGACATGTTTCTCGGCGGCCACTTTGCGCACTGTGTCGGGATAAGGAGCGAGCGTGTCGGTGATGTGCCCGCTGCCGTCGAAGCTGCGGCGGTTCATGGGAGTTACGAGTATCGGAGTCGCGGCCTTCTGGCGAGCAAGGTCGATGTAGTGGCGCAGCAGGTCGGCGTACTCTTCCGGCGAAACATAGCCTTTGCCCGGTTTCTGGTCATTGTGGCCGAACTGCATCATCAGGAAATCGCCGGCGTGAATCTGCGAAAAGATCTTGGGAAAGCGCTGCTCGCCCACGAAGCTCCGGATGGTTTCGCCGGACTCGGCGTGGTTTGCAATGGCGATCTTCGGGTCGAAGAATGCAGGCAGCATTTCGCCCCACGCAGCCCATGGCTCATGATCCTGGTCGGTGACGGTCGAGTCTCCGGCGATGAAGATGGTGGGCGTTGAGGCTGGAGCAGGCTCGATCGCGATGCTCTGCAAGGACGGGTGATCGCCCGAGAATTCAAGCGTGAGCTTCTCGTCCCAGTCCAGGGAGCCGATCTCGCGTGGCTTGAGTCGCACGGAGGATGAAGTGTCCGCGATCTGCGGCCTGCGCACGTTCACAATGAAGCGCTCTGTGCGATGCTTGCGGGCTGCAACCGGCACACGCGCCAGCAGGATGCGCCGTGCCTCGGCTTTCACCGTGGTCTGCGATTGCGCGTCTCCGCCGAGGGTTACGGTGACGAGATAGTTGCCTTCCGCTGCGGGCGCTGAGAAGAAGAAGGAGCCCGATGCGGAGCTGCATCCCTGAGAATCCTCGTGCTGAGGCGCTGTGCCGAGATCCCAGCCCGCTGTGCCGGTGTCGTATCGGGTGGCCGTAGTGATGGCCGTGGCCGCGACTTTCGCCGTGCCGCACTGCCAGCGCTGTGCTTCTGCGGCAAGGGTTACGCAGCTGAGCAGCAGCAGCGCGCCTGTCCTGAGGAGATGCCGTTTGGGAATCGATGTCATGACAGGCCTTTGCGACCAAAATTCGTTAGAGAAGAAATTTCTCTAATGGCGATATGCAGTTTTAGAAGATAGTCTTTGAGGGGCGCGGCTGGCAAGATGAGATTGCAGGCTGCAACAGGTGAGGATGAGCGTATGACGACGAGCAGGGATTCACTCTTCAGTCTTGAAGGAAAGGTTGCGCTGGTGACGGGTGCAGCGGGCGGCATCGGCGCGGCGATTGCGCAGGCACTTGCGCAGGCGGGCGCGCAGGTTGCAGTGCACGGGAATCGCCGGCCGGCTGATGAAACTGCTCTTGCGATCGGTGAAGCTGCCGCGGCGTTTTCTGCCGATCTATCGCAGAGCGAAGGCGCGGAGCAGCTCTTTCACGCGGTGCGCGCGCGCTTCGGGCGCGTCGATCTCCTCATCAACAACGCGGGCATGATCCATCGCGCTGCGGCCGAGGAGTTTGCTCTTGAAGACTGGAATCGTGTGCTGCAAGTAAACCTGACCAGCGTCTTTCAGCTTTCGCAGTTTGTGGCGCGTGACCTTATCGCGCAGAAGGCCGCAGGCAAGATCGTGAACATTGCATCGCTGCTCAGCTTTCAGGGAGGCATCCGCGTGCCCGCATATGCGGCTTCCAAGGGCGGCGTGGCGCAGCTCACCAAGGCGCTGGCGAATGAGTGGGCTCCGCATCACATCCAGGTGAATGCGATCGCGCCCGGATACATCGAGACCGCGAACACGGAGGCATTGCGCAACGATGAGACGCGCAACCGGCAGATCCTCGAGCGCATTCCAGCCGGACGCTGGGGTGAGCCAGAAGATATCGCTGGCACCGCGGTCTTCTTGTGCTCGCGCGCGAGTGACTACATCACGGGCAGCATCATCGCGGTCGACGGCGGATGGCTGGGGCGCTGAGGGCTATCGAGCCTGTTCTAGCGCCCACTTCGCCACATCCTTCGCGGCGGTGAAGTCTTCGTATTCAGGGGGCAGTTTGCGGCCATCGGTGTACTCGTTGTAGAGCCACGGGTCGACGACTGCCCACACCGTGCCTTTGCCTACATGGGCCACGGCCATGAGCACATCGCCGCGATCGCGATAGATGGGCTGCGCCGCGCCTGAGACGGTGATGGTGCAGATCTCCTTCATGTAGACCGTAAGCGCATTGGGGAAGATGCTACCCGTGCCTGCCGGAATCTTCAGCATGCCCTGCTCGAAGTGGCGACCCTCCACGGTGTTGCGCAGCACCGGGTTGAAGTGGATGCCGAAGCGCTCGCCCAGCGTATTGAACTGCGTGAACTCGGAGTTGTTCTTGTCGTTCTCCATGAGCAGAAGCACGCCGCCAGCCCGCACCCAGGCCTCGATGGCATCTGCGCTGGTCTTGTCCATGAAGTGCGGCGTGGGGTTCTTCGCCTGAGTATCCGGAGAGGCGATCACATAGACGCTTGCGCCGTGCAGATTCGCTGCATTCGGTGGCGCATCGAGCTGTGCCAGCTGTGCTCCGTAACGAGTGAACGCAGAGCCGAAGAAAGAGAAGCCGGAGTTCTGTTGGTCGTCCCACTTGTAATGGAAGAGCTCCGGATTACCGTCGAGTCCCTTGCGTAATTGTGAGTTGAACCACGCATCGCCGAGAACGATTTTGCCACGGCCCAGCGTCGCAGTAGACGCCTGTGCGATCTCAGTGGCAGCGAGCAGCTGGGCGATGCGTGGTTCAACTCACAATTACGCAAGGGACTCGACGGTAATCCGGAG
>NZ_JASGFD010000099.1:0-7620 GCF_047605705.1 Silvibacterium sp.
GTTGAAGTCACCTTCCACGGCCGAGATGAATATGGTGAGCTTCCAGTACGACAACCTTACCCTGATGCTGGGTAACGGCAAGGGAGGCTTCACCAACGCCGGGTCGCAGGCCACGGCCTACAACGTCTACTACCCGACTGCCGTCGATCTGAACCACGATGGCTATCCGGATATCGTGGCGATGACGCTTCCGTTTGAGTACTACGGCTCAGTCGTCGTCATCATGAACAACGGCGATGGAACCTTTGCCGCCCCGGTCACCATCTCGAAGACGGCCTCGGTCTTCTCCGGCCTGACCAACTTCAACCTCGTCGATTACAACGGAGACGGCAACGTAGACGTGGTAGTGGCAGGTACTGGCACCACCGACGATAATCCCAACAGCTATATCGTCTTCGAAGCCATTCCCGGCAATGGAGACGGCACGTTCAACACCGCGAAGATCGTCGAAACTGATGCGACGATTCCGAACAAGGCAGTCATTGGTTACGGCGGTGGCACGATCATGCGGCAGATCAACGGGCAGTGGACCATGCTGGCCGCGGTGATGACGTCGCAGGATATCAACGGCTCGAACTTCGTTTCGTCGCAGATCAGCGAATATCCCATCACGAGCTCGGGCACGGTTACGACCGCCAATGCTGCGTCGATCTCGTTGAACGGGCTCTACACCGCTCAGCCCAATCGCTACATGCAGTTTGCTGATTTGAACGGCGATGGCGTGGACGACCTCACTTACATCCAGGGAGACGGCGAACTTTACGTCCTGCTGGGTAATGCGGATGGCAGCTACCAGGCGCCTGTGATGGCGCTTCCCGCAACGCATCTGCTCGATACCGCAGTTTATTCCTTCCGTGATGTCAACGGCGACGGCGTGCCTGATGCATTAATGGCGGGTTCCGGCCTCATTGCCGTCTACCCGGGTAATGGAGACGGCACCTTCCGATTTCCGAAAGAGACCTACGTTGGCGGCTACGGTACGGTCAGTCTCCTGGGCCTTGTCTTCGCGGTCAAGACTAATGCCATCGACGACTTCGACGGTGATGGCATTGCCGACATCCTTTACTTCGACACCAGCAAGCGCAGCCTCGCCTTCTACAAGGGCAATAACGACGGCACGTTCATTGGCGCCCCAGCTCTGGCACAGAACACAGGAACCCTCGCCACAAACGAGATGCTCATCTACGCTACGCCGGACGTAAACGGTGATGGTTATCCCGATGTGTTGGTAGATTCGCCCTACGGCATCCTGGGCGGTGTGAACGACGGCAAGGGCAACATGACGTATAAGCCGGCAGCTACTCTGCTCACCAACGTCGTCGAGATCCTACCCTATACCGCCGACTTCAATGGAGACGGCAAGGACGATGTTGTCTTCATCACGAAAGACGCCAACTCCTACTACCACCTTTTCATCGGCTATTCGAATGGCGATGGCAGCTTCAATACCGTCGAACAGTCGCTGCCTTTCCAGGCAGAGAGTTTGCCGATGGTGGCCATCGGCGACATCAACGGTGATGGGCATCCTGACCTTGCACTGACGAACGTCAACTTCGTCACCAGCCAGTATGGTGTGTGGACCCTGCTGAACAGCGGTAGCGGCACCATTCAGTGGGGGAACTACATTCCCATCTCAACAAGCTACATCGGCCTATACGGCCTGACCCTCGCCGATGCCAACGGCGACGGCCGCGCGGATCTGTTTGTCAGCTATGGCAGCTATTCGGCAACCACGATCGGCGAGTGGCTCAGTCCCGCAGGCGGTAACCTCGCTTCGGTCGCGCCGACTATCGTACAGAACGCTCTGCCCGCCGGACAGATGGTGGTGAAGGACGCGACCGGCGACGGTGTGCCTGATCTACTCACTGCAGTCTCGAATGGCACCAGCGAGGGCATAGTCCTTTATCCCGGCAAAGGCAACGGTACCTTCGGCGAGCCTGCGTCATTGGCTTCGGGCATGGAGATTTCCGATCTCGATGTGAACGATTACAACGGCGATGGCATCCCCGATGTGGTCTACGCCAATGAAGAAGAAGAACTCACCGACGCGCTCGACAACCAGCTCGGCATCGTGGTGCTGCGCGGTAATGGAGACGGCACCTTTGCGGCTCCCAAGGCTTTCGGAGTCTACGGCTCAACGCCTACCATGCTGACTGCGGATCTTCTGCGCAACGGCTCTCCGAGCATTATCAGCCTCTCCGGCGCTGTGGGAACAACTGTGATGACCAACACCGGCGCATCGGTGCTCTCTATCGCCAGCTCGGCATCCACCATCGCCAGTACCGATACCGCAACCATCACGGTAAAGGCCGCGGCCTACTATAGTGACCAGCCTATTCCTACCGGAACGGTTACTCTCCTGGTCGATGGAGTAAGTGATACGACCGCAATGCTCGATGCAGCCGGTACCGCTACCTTCGAGCTTTCAGCTCTCGCTGCCGGTGGCCACACCGTATCGGCCGTCTATGCGGGCGATGACAACTACAACGTCAACAAAAACTCAGGATCGGCAACGATTACCGTGACCACAGCACAAGCTGCCTTCCAACTGACCAGCAACACCGGCTCGTTCACACTTGCCAAGGGCGCCACCGGCTCCGCAACGCTTTCGCTTACGGCGAATGCCGCCTTTGCCGGACCGGTGAACCTTACCTGCTCGGGGCTGCCGGCAAATGCTACCTGCAGCTTTGATCCGGCAAGCGTCACACTTTCCCCAACCCAGACGGCAACAGCCACTATTTCGCTGAATACGGCTGCAACTACTACTGCCAGGAATCAGGACATCCACGGTTTTGGCATGCCAAGTCTTGCGCTGGCTGGACTCCTGGTGCTCTCACCTCTATTCCGCAGACGGCGCACGCTGGGCCTGTTTGTAGTTGTTCTGGGGGCGATTGGCATGGCTTCGCTGGTTGGTTGCGGAGGCAACTCAAGCTCGAATAGCAAAACTCCGAGTACGGAGGCTGCAGCTGGCACCTATGCAGTAACGGTCACGGCGACTCCGGCAGACACGACTGTGACGGCACACAGCGTGGTTTTATCTCTAAATATTCAATAGTGCTCAAAAAACGCCATTCTGTGGCGCTACAATCACCGCTCAGATATAGTCTGACTCTATTTAAAACAAAAGCTGCGTCTTTCCGACGCGGCTTTTGTTCTTATGCGCTCCCCACCCATCCAAGGCATATAGGCAACCCCTCGGCGCAAATGATGCCCTTGGGTGGATGTGCCAGGTTTCGAAACTGGGGCCGGGGCAACAGCCGTGACCTTGTGCTGGATGGCATCCAGCCTGTCATTCATCTGGTTCATGCCTTGCACGAAGAAGGCGTAGTACCCGACCGCTCCTCCGGCCAGGCAGCCAAGCAAAAAGATACTGCCCAGCCAGGTCCAGGTCTGGAAGCGCTCATAACGAGCGACCTCGGCGATAGCCTGCTTTGCGTGATAGGTTTCCCGACTAAGTTTTGCAATCGGACCTTTGACGGCCTCGGCGATGGAGCGGATAAAGTCGTCCTGGATCGACGCACGCACTCCGGCAGCGATGTACTGGCTGGTCTCCTTGCCGAGGGCGGTGGGGAGCTGCTTGATCTTCGCAATCGCCGCATCGAAAGCAGCGGACTTCCTGTTGAGCGCGGCCTCGCGCGCGCTCATGCTCTCGGCCAGCTTTCGAATCGTTCCGTGGCCATGATTCATCAGTGCCATGTTTCGGAAGCCTCGACCGATAAATTCAAGGCTCTCCTGGCTGAGTTCTATTCCGACTCTCCGGAATGGTTAAAGAACGCGCTCTGTGGGCTGACTCTTGCCGTCAGAAAGCCGGGCAGCGATGCGGAACAGGATTAAACACGACACACCGCTGCGGATCGTCTGCCTGAGCGACACGCACGGCTTTCACCAAGTGAAGGTTCCCTCTGGGGATGTCCTGATTCATGCCGGGGATCTGACGAACTTCTTTCAGCCCCCGGGAGCAATCCATCGAGATGCTGATGGACGTGAACGACTGGCTGGGAAAGGTCCGTCAAGTGTAGCGGAGGGACGAAGTCTTTGATTCGCAGTGTGACGAGTATCACGGAAAGCAAGTCCGCGCTCATCTACCCTGTTCAGCATAGTATGCAGTTAATTCGCCAACTTGGCATTTTGATCCTGTTGCTGGTGTCCTGTCTGCCCCCGGCAACGGTCTGCATGATTTCACACGAGCAGATGAATGCTGAGGGACGCGCCTGCTGCCAGGCGATGGTGGGCCAGTGCGAGCAGATGAAAATGCCGTCGGCGCGGACCTGCTGCCGAAAAACACCACAGAACTTTCAAGACAGTGCGCTGTATGCGAAGGTGGCGACCTATCACCCGATCCTGGTTGTAGCGCTTTGGCTGGCTGTTTCCGATTGGTCTCGTCCTGCCCTGACCGCCTTCGGCTGGATCAATGATCCCGGTTACTCCCCACCACGGCGGCCGCCTGGTTCTGTATCTATTCTCAGACTGTAATTGACTCCGCTGCCGCTCTTTGATCGCCGGGTGCGCTCCTTCGCGCTGGTGATGACATGAACTGCAATCGAGATCGGAGTCAGTATGAAGGTAGCCCTTTGGACTGCGCTCGTGCTTGCTGTTGCGTTCTCTGCCCTCGGGCAGGAGACGGCTGTGAGCCGGCCCATTCCCTTGTCTCGGCTTCTGGCTGAAGCACAAGCCAACAATCCACAGCTTGCCGCCGCCGATCATGAGGCGCGGGCAGCGAGGCAGATGGTTCCGCAGGTCACCGCACTGCCCGATCCAAAGCTCACCTACCAGCAGTTCAGCGTGGGCAGCCCGAAGCCCGGAGCTGGCTACACCGACAGCGACATGGCTTATCTCGGCATCGGCGTTTCGCAGGAGCTACCGTATCCCGGGAAGCTACGGCTGCGAGGCGAGGTCGCCGACCGGGACGCCGCTATGGAGCAAGCCGAGGTCGGAGTCATCGGGGTCGGCATTGCCGATGCGGTGAAGAGCGATTATCTCCAGCTTGCCTATCTGCAACGGACGCTCGGCATCCTGCGCCAGAACGAGGCTGTCCTTGACCAGCTTATCCAGGATGCGACCGCGCACTATCAAGTCGGACACGGCATGCAGCAGGACGTGCTCGAAGCGCAGGTGAACCGCACCCGGATCGTGCGGGAGATCACCGTCAACCGTCAGCAGGCGAGTCGGATCCAGGCTCATCTCAAAGGCCTTCTCAACCGCGACCAGCAATCGCCAGATATTGTTGCGGAAGACCTTTCGGAGTCTCCGCTGAAGGCGAACTCCGATGAACTGCTGGCCCTCGTGAAGAAGAGCAATCCCCAGATACAGGTGGATGCGAGCGCCATTCAGAGGCAGGACGCCCAGGTGGCATCCGCGAAGCGCGAGGGCAGGCCGGACTTCGAAGCCGAATACATGTACCAGAACACCGACCGCAAGTACCGGGACTATTACATGTTCACCTTCGATGTTCGTTTTCCGCGCAGGAAGCGGGTGAACGCGGAGATCGCCGAGGCGCAGGAGAAGCTTGGCGAGTCGCGGCAGACCCTCGAGACGCACCTGGCGCAGCAGCTCTCCCAGGCACAGCAGTTGTATGTGCAGGCGTCGAGCGATGAGGAACAGCTGAAGGAGTTCCACGAAGGACTGATTCCGCAGTCCGATGCAGCCTATCGGGCGACCTTGAGCTCCTATGCCTCGAACCGCGATCAGTTCACGCACGTGCTCCTGTCTTTCACCGACCTGCTCAACCTGAAGCTTGAATACGCCGAGACGCTTCTCGACCACGAAAGCGCGCTCGCTCACCTCGAATCCCTGACAGGAGCGACACTGCGATGAACGAGTATGTCGTGAGAACCTCTCTCTTCTGGATGGCGGTGCTGGCCGTGATTGCCGGGATATGGGGCTACCGCTCTCATGAGAAGACGCAACCTCAACCGATCAAGGTGTCGATGTCCGGCGATGTGCAGCTGGTAGCCGCCGGTCCATCGTCAGACACGACCTCCGATGCGGCAAAATCCGAATCGCCGATGCCGGGTACGTCCATGTCGGAGCCGACGGGCGCGGGTCTTGCACCCGTGCAGCTCACCGCGGAGCGGATGCAGAACATCGGCGTAAAGACCGGCACGGTCGAGTACAAGCAGCTGAGCGACGACGTTCGTGCAACGGGGACGGTGGACATCGACGAGCGTCTGCTCTCGTACATTCAGGTGCGCTTTCCCGGATACATCCGCAAGGTCTTTGCCAATGCGACGTACCAGTATGTCCGCAAGGGCGAGCCGCTGTTTACCGTGTACAGCCCCGACCTGGTGGCGACGCAGCAGGAGTACCTGCTTGCGCTCGGGAACAGCAAGACGCTGCAATCGAGCACGGTAGATGGCGTAGCCGCCGGCGCGGATTCGCTTTCGGTTGCCGCGGAAGAGCGGCTGGCACAGTGGGATGTCTCACCGGGTGAAATCGCCCGGTTGAAGGAGACGGGCAAGCCGGTCACCGATCTCACCATCGATTCGCCGGTCTCGGGATATATCACCGAGCGCAACGCCCTGCCCAATCTCTACGTCGAACCGTCGACGCGGCTGTACACCGTTGCCGATCTTTCCCGCGTGTGGGTGAATGCGCAGATCTTTCAGGACGACATCGGACGGCTGAAGCCGGGCGATGCCGTCGTCATCACGGTGGATTCGTATCCGGGCAGCACCTTTACCGGGAAGATCGAAGAAATTCTGCCGCAAGTGGATATGGCTACACGAACCGTACGTGTGCGCATCACGATTGCCAATCCCGCTCTCAGGCTGAAGCCGGGTATGTTCGTCAATGTCGATGCGAAGAGCGGGCTGGGCCGCCGACTGGTCGTGCCCGCTTCGGCTCTCTTCCAGTCGGGAACACGGCAGATTGTCTTCCTAAACCATGGCAACGGAAGCCTCGAACCGAAGGAAGTCGCTGTCGGCCCTCGCGTCGGAGATGACTTCGTAGTCCTCAAAGGGCTGGAGGCACATCAGTCGATTGTCACCTCGGCCAACTTCCTCATCGACTCCGAAAGCGAGCTACAAGCGGCGGCAGGCTTATTCACTCCGCCGTCACCAAGCGCGGGAAGTAATGCACCTGCGCCTGCTCCCACCGCGGAGCAGGTCCATATCGACTTCACCACCGATCCCAATCCGCCGAGGGCGGGCGACAACACCATCCGCGTGCGGCTGACCGGGCCGGGGACAGCCCCGGGCACAGGCGCATCGGTCACGGTGCGGTTTCACACGGCAGGCATGCCGGCCATGGGCATGGCCGCAATGGACGCCTCAGCAACGCTCGCGGACAAGGGCTCCGGCCTTTACGAAGGCAGCGGGACGTTGGCTTCCGGCGGCACATGGGACGTAGCGGTCACGGCGCAGAAGGATGGACAGACAATCGCCGCAAAGCATCTGCGTATCAGCGTAACGGGAGGCATGTGATGCTGTCGAAGCTCATCGAAGTCTGCGCGCGCAACCGCTTCTTCGTGTTCAGCGCCGTTCTGATGCTAACACTGGCGGGCATCTGGTCGCTGCAGCACATCCCACTCGATGCGTTACCGGATATTTCCGATGTGCAAGTCATCGTTCACACCAACTGGATGGGACAGCCGCCCTACGTGATCGAAGACCAGGTGACGTA
>NZ_JASGFD010000100.1:0-6529 GCF_047605705.1 Silvibacterium sp.
GTTCGGACATGAGTGGCAAATACTAACTGGGCGCGCTCTACAATGAGCTCGACTATTACTTCATGGCCGGTAACGCCGTTTCGGACGTCCTGCAGCAATACACCACGCTCACCGGCCGCGCCTCTATGCCGCCGCGCTACGCCTTCGGATTGCATCAGGGCGCCTACGGCTACTTCGACCATATCAAGTTGAGCGACGCCGCAAATGCCTACCGCAGCAATAACATTCCTTGCGATGGCCTTCACATCGATGTCGACTTTCAGGACAACTACCGTACCTTCACTCATTCCGAAGCTAAGTTTCCCAACGCGGCCGCGCTTTTCAAAACGCTCCATGACAATGGCTTCAAAATGAGTACCAACATCACACCAATCATCACCGACAATGAGCTCGGAGAATCTGGCTCAGTAGAGCCCTATACTCAGCGTCAGGCGCTCGCCGCCGCCAACGCGCTCATCCCCAGCACCTTTGCCGATGGTGAAAACTGGCCCGGACCGTATCTCGCGGGCGTCAATTATGGCTTCAACCGCGGCAATAACCCGTATGTGTCTTCCTACCCTCCGTTGACTGTGAACAACCAGGGACTGGTGCCGCTCACTGCACCAGGGAATTATCCCGATTTCGGCCTCACTGCCGTCCGCAAAGTATGGGGCGAACAGTATCAGCACCTGCTCAATGACCTCGGCCTTGACATGATCTGGCAAGACATGACCTGCCCCGCTATCGATGGCAACATCGTGGCGCTCAAGACCTTTGAGCAGGACCTGATGATGTCGCGCGAGTCTATCGCCGCAAATGGTGCCATCGTCGTCGACACGCTGCCTAACGCCAAGCTGCATAACAGCTATGTCCTGAATCTGCTCCGAGCAACCTGGGAAGGGATCACGGCACTAAAGCCAGAGACACGGCAGTTCATCATCGCGCGCGGCGGCTACGCAGGCATGCAGCGCTATGCAGCTCTCTGGACAGGCGACTCCGCTTCAACCTGGGACTTCCTAAGGATCAACATTCCCGAGGTCTTGAACCTGGGCCTTTCTGGTGTGCCAATCAGCGGCTGCGACATCGGCGGCTTCGCCAAGATCAACGTAGACGGCATCGATACCGCCTACCCGGATTCATCGATTGTCGGCACCCCTTTTGTCAATGCCGTCGTTGTAGGCGGTATCACCAATTATGAGCTGCTCACTCGGTGGATGCATCTCGGCTCATTCTTGCCCTGGTATCGCAATCACTATGACGGCTATAACAAACAGTTTCAGGAGCCCTGGGCCTACGGCGAACCCGTTCCCACCAACTGCCGTCGTTACGTCCAACTCCGTTACCGCATGATGCAGATTTACTACGATGCAATGTACGAGTGGACACAGACCGGAATGCCGATTGCTCGGGCTCTCTTTCTGAATGATGGCGCTGATCCCCAGGTCTATAACCATCTCGACGATCAGTTCTTCGTCGGGAGTGACTTCCTCGTCGCACCGATCCTCGACCCGCACGACTCGCTCTCTCCACCCACTTCTCCGGTCCGTTCCATCTATCTCCCGGCCGGCAGCGATTGGTACGCCTTTGCCGATAACACCTCTCCGCTCTCGGGTGCAGTCTCTGGTGGCACGCTCATCAGCAACTACTATGCACCGTTAAACCTGGTTCCAATCTACGTCCGCGCCGGAGCCATCCTACCCTTCTGCGAACTCGAACAGTGGGTCGGCCAGTTACAGTCCAACCCTCTCACCTTTAACTGCTATCCCGGCCCGGATCGCTGGACCCCAGACACGGCTTACAGGCTTTACCAGGACGACGGCATTTCTACGGACGCTGCCAACCACAGCAAATACCGCACCTCTCTGCTCTATCAGAGAACCCTGAGCACAAGCAGCAAGACTATCCGGGAGTTTCGCATTCAACGCACCGCGGATGCTTATGAACCGCCATCCAGCTTCTTTTACGTGGCAATCCTCGGCAGTATCACCGCTCCCACCGCGGTTAGCCGTGATGGCACAGCTCTCCCAGATGTGAATACCCCCGATGGGCTGAACAACTCTCCCGGCGATGCGTATTACTGGAACGAGTCCATCCAGGTTGCCTTCGCAAAGCTCTCCGATATCAAGTCGGACTCCACCATCCAATTCGTTTATTAGTATTTCCGAGGAGAGATCGCGATGCTGATCCGACATTACAAGGGCAACACTCCTACCTTCACCTTCACAGCAGACTTTCACGAGTTGGTGCGCGGCGACCTGATCTCTGGCCACGGCATACTTCGCTATGACCCGTTCCGTATAGTTCCGCCTGAAGAGGTTGCCACACTCCCCGCCGTACAACGACCCGTCGTCGCCGAGTGCCGCTTCCACCCCTCGGGCGAGCTCTGGTCAGAACATCTGTTGTTTCCCAAGGCCAGGCGTCTACAAGCTGACTGGGATCCCACCGGGCAAGGCACCATGCTGGAAGCTGAGATTCCCATCCCCCCCGGCGCCACTGCATTCGAGTTTTGGTTTTCCTACCAGGATGCGCATGGCGAGATTCGCTACGACAGCGAGATGGGCAAGAATTTCTTCCTTCGTTTCGCCTCCCTCGATCTAAAAATCGAATCGGCTTCTCAAGCCACGCGTGGAGAAGGTGGCGTCTTTACGCTCTCCGTCCTCTCGTTACCCGAGGTCGAGGATATTACAGTTCGCTGGCGCCTCACCGCACTGCCGCAGGTCGCACGTCAGAAGACGGCCCTGATCTCTAATTCCATTTCGGGTGACCGCAAACGCTGGACGCTGCCTGCGGGGAGTCTGCTGATGGATGCTAAGTCGCCCATCGCCTTCGACCTTGTCTATAGCGTCGGGGGTCATAGCTTCACGGATGACAACGAAGGCACATGGTACGTGGTCGCGCCACAGTCAAGCTAGGCTGGGAGGGAGGCTCTTCGCTCCTTACAAACCCCGAATACATCAAGAACGCGAGACCATCCCGCTTAGGGGACAACTACAACACCTGCCTCTGATCTGTCAGCGCCAAGGAGGAACAAACACGGCAAGCCCGCCAGTCAGGATGCATTCTGAAGCCAGGGCTATCGGTCGACAACTCACTACCCCATCTGCAGGCGCTGCATCATCCCAAGGGAAATCCGTTCCAGGGGAAGTACCTCGTCGACGCCTCCCAGCTTTAAGGCTTCATGCGGCATGCCGTAGACCACGCTTGTCGCTTCGTCCTGCGCAATGTTGTAGGCACCGGCCTGCTTCATCTCGAGCATGCCCCGCGCGCCATCGCCGCCCATTCCTGTGAGGATCACCCCAAGCACATTGCGGCCCATCTCCCGCGCGCAGGAAGAAAACAGCACATCGACCGAGGGCAGGTGCCGATTCACTCGCTCGCCCCGGTAGACGTGCACCCCGTACTCCATGCCCTTGCGCACCACCGCCATGTGGTGGCCGCCCGGCGCCAACAGCGCGTGGCCGGGCAGAATCCGGTCCCGGTCCTCTGCCTCCTTCACCTGGATGCGACAAAGAGAATTCAGCCGCGCCGCGAACTGCTTGGTAAAAGTCTCAGGCATATGCTGCACGATAACGATGCCGGGAAAGTCCGCCGGCAGCACGGTAAGCACCTCGCAAAGAGCCTCGGTGCCGCCGGTGCTTGCACCGATGGCGACTACCTTATGGGTTGCCGTAAATTGCGGTGTCGACCGGCTCGACACCGGGGCCACGGACGCCACCGTACGTTGCCCCACACGCACCTTCGCCCGCGCCGCTGCCTTCACCCGCGCTACGATCTCCTCTGCCTGCTGCAACGTGCCTGCCGAGACGTCGAGCGTTGGCTTCGCGATGTAGTCGACTGCCCCGAGACTCAGAGCCCGCAGCGTCACCTCGGCACCCTTCTCCGTCAACGTCGAGATCATCACCACCGGCATCGGGTGGCCCCGCATCAACTTCTCCAGGAATGTGAGACCATCCATCCTCGGCATCTCCACATCCAGCGTCAGCACGTCCGGATGAAGAGCCTTGATCTTTTCCCGCGCCACAAACGGATCGCCGGCGACTCCGACCACCTCGATCTCCGGATCGCTGGAAAGAATCTGGTGGAGCAGCTTCCGCATCAGCGCGGAGTCATCGACAATCAGAGCCTTATAGGGGGGTGGCATGGTCGGCTCCTTTTCTCTCTAGAACAGCGTGATTTCGCCTGTACGGTCTTCTTCGCCACGATGCGAGACACGATAACTCCGCTCCTCTTCGACGACTTTCTTCAATCGCGAGCCATCGACAGAGCGCACCAGCGTTCTTCCCGACGAGGTGCAGAAGCTGACCTGCAGGGCCTGCGTGCCGCCCAGCCGCTGCGCCACCAGGGGAATGTGTTCGGTCGCGAGAAAATCGCGGATGAACGAGGCATTCATCGCCCCTACCGTGGAGCGCTGCAGCACGCTCATCACATTCGCAGCGCCGAACACCTTCGCCTCCAGGCGGCTCCGGTACGCGCCCTGCTTCATCGTCTCGTTAATCAGCAACTCCATCGCATTCACTCCGAATCGCGTCCCATGATCTCCCTTCGAACTCGAAGGCAGCAGGATGTGGTTCATTCCCCCCGCGCGCGTTACCGGATCGCGCAGGCAGACTGCGATGCAGGAACCGAGAAGCGTCTGTATGACGGTCGGCGCGCTGCTGGCGAAAACCTCTCCGATGTAAATCCGGTGGTGAGGCGTGTTGCCGAAGCACTCGACGGCAGGCTTTTGCCGCGCGGCCGCGCCCTGCCGCGGAGATCGCTGGTCTTCCGCATTGCACGGCTGCGCCCTCATATCGGCGCATCCCGCAGTTGGAACACCGTGTGGTTCAAAGGTGTAACCGCGTCATTCAGCCACGGAATATGCTCCGAATGGCCGAGAATGAGGTATCCCCGCGGCTCCAGCAACCGGATCATCCTGCGCAGAAACATCTCCTGAGTGTCTTGATTGAAATAGATCAGCGCGTTGCGAAAGAAGATGACATGGAACTTTCCTGACAACGGCCAGACCTTGTCCATCAGGTTGATACGCGAAAAGGCAATCAGGCGCCGCAGCTCGGGCTTCACCTTGACGAATCCCGAGGACTCGCCTTTGCCGCGCAAGAAATATTTCTGGCGCAGCCCGGGCGTCACATCCCCCAACAGGTTTTCCTGGTAGACGCCGCGAGAAGCCGTGTCCAGCACCGTCGTGTCGATGTCCGATGCGATGATTTCGATATTCCAGGAAGACATCCCCCCGAAGGAGGCTCCATCCCTCCCGCACAGCGCATCGCACAAACTCATCGAGATCGAATACGGCTCCTCGCCCGTGGAGCAGGCCGCACTCCAGATGCGTATCGATTTCGCCTGTCCGCCCCGCGCCGCCTTCATCCTCTCCGGCACCACCACGTCGCGCAGAAAATCGAAATGATGCGACTCACGAAAGAACGAGGTCTTGTTGGTCGTAACACAGTTGATCAGCTCGGCTATCTCGTTGTCGTCCCTCGACCGTTCGAGATAGTCGTAGTACTCAGAAAAGTTTTGAAGTCCGTGATGCTTAACCCGCCGCGTGAGACGGGAGGCCAGCATCACGTTCTTGCCATCGCGCAGCCAGATCCCGGTATGTTGATGAACAAGTTCACGAAAGCGCTTGAAGTCAAGCGCGCTCATGGTGAGCATAGCTTCCTCTTCGCACTGCCATGGGTATCAGTAGAAGGCTTCTTGCCTCATGCGCCGGCAGCCCGGATCTCATGCGGCCCGCATGAGATCCGCCCTCGCAACGGGACTCGTCAAAGCCCGGGCTCCAGGCATCAGGGGGGGCTGCTAGAACTCCTCGAAGTTATCGTCCCGGCTGCCTCCACCATGGCCGGCCATCGCCAGTTCGGGCTGCGGAGCATGGTGTACCGTTCTGGCAGGCGCGGGCCGGCGGGCTATCCCGCTAGAGCGCAACTGCGGCTTATGCAGCGCCCCGCTCTTGGTCGTGCCCGGCTTCACCCGAGTTGGCGTCGTGGGAGCGCCCTCGACGTTGCCGAGCTTGAAGGCGCTGATCGTCTTCATCAACTGCGCCGCCTGGTCGGAGAGCGACTGCGCGGTCGAGGAAAGCTCCTCGGTCTGCGCCGAGTTGGACTGCGTCACCTGGTCCATCTGCGTCATCGCGGTGTTCACCTGCTCCACACCCGTGCTCTGCTCCGCCGAGGCCACCGCGATCTCGCCCACGATGTCGGTAACGCGCTTGACCGAGGTGACGATGCCCTGCAGCGTCTCTCCCGAGCGGTTGACCAGTTCCGAACCGCGCTCCACCTTGCGCCGTGAATCCTCGATGAGGCCCTTGATCTCCTTCGCCGCCCCGGCGCTGCGCTGTGCGAGGCTGCGCACCTCAGTGGCCACGACTGCGAAACCGCGGCCTTGCTCGCCCGCCCGTGCCGCCTCCACCGCCGCGTTCACGGCCAGGAGATTCGTCTGGAAGGCGATCTCGTCGATCGTCGAGATAATGTCCGAGATCTTGGCCGATGCCATTTTGATATCAGACATCGCTGTGACCGCGTTTGAAACAACCTCCTGCCCTTGCACCGCTGCA
>NZ_JASGFD010000101.1:0-6255 GCF_047605705.1 Silvibacterium sp.
ATTCGATAGCCCCGGGATGCGAAGTGGTGGAGGAAACCGGATCGAGGATGACGCCTCTCCATGTCCATGGGCCGGTGGGTGCCGGCGCGGTGCCGTACTCGATGCAGGCGTGATATACGGCAGGCGTGCAGACGGAGTCGGGACCGGCCTGGTTGCCGGCGTAAATCATGTAATAGACACCGTTCCGTTTCATGATCCACGGCGCTTCGAAGAAGCCGGTGAGGCCGTGAACGGGGAACTCCCTGCCTGCGGGTGTGATCATGTCCGGCTTGAGCTCCATGCCGAGCAGGCGTCCGAAGGTGCCCCAGTAGAGCCAGACGCGGCCGTCGTCATCGAGCAGGATCGTCGGGTCGATGTTCTGGATGTGATTCGGCTCAGGCACAGACTGGCTGACGATGGGGCCGGAGGGATGCGCATCCTTCCACGGGCCAAGCGGCGAGTCCGACACGGCGACGCCGATCGAGAAGGTGTCCTCATTCGTGCTGTTGGCTTCCTGCACCGGTGCGTAGAGATAAAAGCGGTGATCGGGCCCCTCGATGATCTGGCCGGCGTAGGCGCGGTCCGGCGAGGCCCAGGCGAAGACCTCGTGCGGCTTGAGGATGCCGGGGTAGTGGAGCCAATGGCCCGAGGCCACATCCTTCGTCGAGAAGATCTGCCACTCGTTCATGATGAAGTCGTTTACGTCCGGCGGAGCCTCGTCGCGGCCCGCGAGGATGTACAGCGTGTCGCCTGCGACCAGCGGAGCCGGGTCCGCCGAGTAGTACGAACCGTCAGCAAGGATGGGATTCCCGCGGCTTTCGATCGATTGCGGGGAGGGCTGGGGTGAGGCGGCCTGTCCAAAGGCAGTGGCAGGAAAGGGATGCGCGAGGGTAGCGGCAAGGGCGAGCGGAAGCAGGGCGGGCCGGAGCGAAAATTGGCGTCTGGTCATGGTGTCGGTACGAAGAATTATCACAACAATGTATTCAAAATCGTAGACAATTTCAGTTAGGATTCTCGATATGGCTTTGCCAAAGATGGTTCATGTTGTTGACTCTCACACTGAGGGCGAACCCACCCGTGTGGTCCTGAGCGGGGGGCCTGATTTGGGCACCGGATCGCTGGTTGAACGGCTCCAGCGCTTTCGCGAGGAATATGACGGTTTTCGTTCGGGTGTGATCTGCGAGCCGCGCGGGTCCGAGGTGGTCGTAGGCGCACTGCTGCTTGAGCCGGAGCAGGCGGATGCTACCGCAGCGGTGATTTATTTCAATGACGTAGGCTACCTGGGCATGTGCGGTCACGGCACGATCGGGCTGGTGACGACGCTGGCGCATCTCGGCCGGATCAAGCCGGGCGCGCACAAGATCGAGACGCCGGTGGGCACGGTATCGGCCTGCCTGCACGACGACGGGTCGGTGACGGTGCAGAACGTGCCGAGTCGGCGGTATCGCTCGGCGGTGCCAGTCGAAGTGCCGGGATACGGAAGCTTCACGGGAGATATCGCCTGGGGCGGAAACTGGTTCTTCCTGATCGGCGAACATCCTTATGAAATCAAGGCAACGAACCGTGAGCAGCTGCTGGCGGTGACGACGGCTATCCGCACGGCGCTGCGCGATCAGGGCATCATGGGCGAAGACGGCGCGGAGATCGACCACATCGAGCTGTTTTCGAAGCCGGGCGATGCGGCGAATTCGTCACGGAATTTTGTGTTGTGCCCGGGCGCGGCCTTCGACCGCTCGCCCTGTGGCACGGGCACAAGCGCGAAGATGGCGTGTCTGTATGCCGACGGCAAGCTTGCGCCGGGGGACACGTGGCGGCAGGAGAGCGTGCTGGGCACGGTCTTCCAGGGCACGGTGGTTGAGGCGGAGTCCGGGCAGGTGATCCCGAGCATTCGCGGCCGGGCGTGGATCACGGCGGAGTCGAAGCTGCTGTTCGCGGATGACGATCCGTTTGCGCGTGGGATCCTGTTTTAATGGCAACTTTTGACGTGATTGTTGTTGGAGCCGGGATTGTGGGTGCGGCGATTGCGCGGGAAACCGCGCGCGCCGGCCTGCGTACGGCGGTAGTTGAAGAGAAGGTGCCGGGCTCGGGTATTACAGCCGCGGGCATGGGGCACCTTGTGGTGATGGACGACTCGCCGGCGCAGCTGGCGCTGTCGACGTTTTCCCGTGGTTTGTGGCTGCAGGAGCGCGACAAGCTGCCGGCCTCGATCGAGTTTGAAGAGCGTGGAACGCTGTGGGTGGCGGCGGACGACGAAGAGATGCGGGAAGTCCACACCAAGCGCGCTACCTACGAAAAGGCCGGCGTAGCCAGCGAAGTACTCGACACGAAAGGCGTGGCGGAAGCCGAGCCGAATCTGCGTCCGGGCCTCGCGGGCGGCCTGCGTGTGCCGCAGGACGCGGTGGTCTATCCTCCCGCGGCAGCGGCGCACTTTCTCTCCGATGCGCAGCATCGCGGCGCAAAGCTGGTGCAGGGCCGCGCAGTGGCCGCAGGCAAAGGCGAAGTGACGCTGTCGAATGGCACGAAGGTGCAGGCCGAACGCATTGTTCTGGCAGCAGGTTCGGATATTTCGTTACTGCCACAGTTACCGATACAGAAGCGCAAAGGACATCTGCTGATCACGGATCGCTATCCGGGGTTTGCGCACCACCAGCTCGTGGAGCTTGGATATCTGAAGAGCGCGCACAAGCTTACGGATGAGTCCGTGGCCTTCAATATCCAGCCGCGCCAGACGGGGCAGATGCTGATTGGCTCTTCGCGGCAGTTCGGCAAGACGGACCCTGCGTCCGAGCCTCGCATACTGCGGCTCATGCTGGAGCGGGCCATCGAATATATGCCGAAGCTTGCTGCGCTCTCGGCGATCCGCGCGTGGACGGGGTTTCGCGCCTCGACCGAGGACAAGCTGCCGCTAATCGGACCGGCGGAGGCGATCACGGAGGATGCATCGCTGTGGCTTGCGGCGGGCTTCGAGGGACTTGGCATCACGAATGCGCCTGGCGCGGCGCGGTTGCTTGTCGATCAGCTACTGGGGCACAAATCGATGCTGGATGTGACGCCGTTCCTGCCTGCGCGCCTTGCCGGGAGCCCGGCGGCAAAGAAGGAGGCCCATGTCTAATCCTGTTTCTGGCGTCGCTTCGAAGACCGTAAAGATCACGATCAACGGCGTGGGCGTGGAAGTGGCCGAAGGTACGCGCGTGGCGGCCGCGATGCTGCAGGCAGGCGCGGTGTGCCGCGCCTCCGTGAGCGGAGAGCCGCGTACGGCGCTGTGTGGCATGGGCATCTGCATGGAGTGCCGCGCGGTGGTGAATGGTGTGCCGCAGACGAAGACCTGCCAGCTCGCCTGCCAGCCGGGCATGCAAGTGGAGACGCAGCGATGAGCGAGAAAAATCAATCGATGCCGCAGGCGCTGAACACGTTCAGCAAGCCGCAGCCGCTCACGCAGGTCGCGGACGTGGTTGTGATCGGCGCAGGCCCTGCGGGGATTGCCGCGGCGACTGCGGCGGCCCGCTGCGGACGCAGTGTGCTGGTGATCGACGACAATCCTGCGCCGGGCGGACAGATCTGGCGTGAGGGCTTGCCCTCGCAGCGCAAGTTCGATGCCGAAGGTGTGGCGCGTAATCGTGCCGTGGAGAGGATGCTCGCATCCGGTGTGCGCGTGGCCAGCGGTTGCCGCGTGATCGACGCGCCGGAGCGCGCGACGTTGCGTGCGTATCGCGAGGAAGATGGCGCGGTGCTGCATGTGCTTTATGGAAAGCTGATCCTGGCGACGGGCGCGCGGGAACGTTTTCTGCCTTTCCCGGGATGGACGCTGCCGGGTGTCTTTGGCGCAGGCGGGTTACAGGCGCTGGTGAAGGGCGGGTATTCCGTCGAAGGCAAGCGCGTGGCGGTGGCAGGCACAGGTCCGCTGCTGCTGGCGGTAGCTGCGCATCTGCGCGATTACGGTGCGAAGGTTGTGACCATCGCGGAGCAAGCTCCGGCGGTGCGGCTTGCCATGTTTACAGCGACGATGTGGATGAACCCCTCAAAGCTGGCGCAGGGCGCGGGCTATCGCGGACGCGTGATCGGTACGCCATACCTTACGGGCACATGGCCGATGGCTGCAATCGCCAGTAAAACCGGGCTGCTGCGCGCGGTGAAGCTCTCGAACGGAAGAAAGACCTGGGAAGAGCCATGCGACCTGCTCGCATGCGGCTTCCATCTGGTGCCGAATACCGAGCTGCCTGCGCTGCTGGGCTGCGAGTTGCGCGGCGACTTCGTGAAGGTGGATGCAAACCAGCAGACCTCGCAGGGCGGCATCTACTGCGCGGGTGAGCCCACCGGCATCGGCGGCCTGGAGGCGGCGCTGGCCGAGGGTGAGATCGCAGGGCTTGCGGCTGCAGGCCAGCCGACGGAGCATCTGCACAAGCGCGCTGCTGCGGGACGGAAGTTTGCCGCGGGCCTCGAGCGCACCTTCGCGCTGCGGCCTGAGCTGCGCACGCTGGCTGCGCCGGATACGGTCTTCTGCCGTTGCGAAGATGTGCAGACGGCGAGCCTGGCCGGGCACCACAGCTGGACGGAAGCCAAGTTGCAGACGCGCTGCGGCATGGGCCCCTGCCAGGGCCGCATCTGCGGGCCTGCGGCGGAGGTGGTCTTCGGATGGAAGAACGCTTCTGTGCGGCAACCGATTTTTCCCACCCCCGTGGGAGCACTTTGTTCGAACGATTCGATTGAGGAGAACGCATGAACTGGTATGGCGTAATGCCTGCAATGACCACCGCTTTCACGGACGACCTGAAGGTCGACCACGCTTTTCTGGCTCGCCACGCGAAATGGCTGCTGGGCAATGGCAGCACGGGCCTGGTGATGCTCGGCTCGCTGGGTGAAGGCGCGACGCTGACGCACGACGAGAAGGTTGCGATCCTGAAGACCGCTGTCTCCGTCGCCGGAGACAAGCCCGTGGTTGCGGCGATCTCGGCGCTCTCGACCGAGGGTGCGGTTGCGCTGGCGAAGGACGCAGAAGCCGCGGGCTGCTCGGGCCTGATGGTGCTGCCGCCGTATGTCTACACTTCGGATTGGCGCGAGATGAAGGCGCACGTTGTCGCGATCCTGCAGGCGACGAAGCTCTCGTGCATGCTCTACAACAACCCCATCGCTTACAAGACCGACTTCCTGCCAGAGCAGATTGCCGAGCTGGCCGCCGAGTATCCGAACCTGGCCGCGGTAAAGGAATCGAGCGCGGACGTCCGCCGTGTGTCGTGGATCAAGGCGCTGCTGGGCGACCGTCTCGCCATCTTCGTCGGCGTGGATGATGCGCTGGTCGAGGGCGTTGCCGCGGGTGCGACCGGATGGGTTGCGGGTCTCGTGAATGCGTATCCTGCCGAGTCGGTTGAGCTCTTCAACCTCGCGATTTCAGGCAAGACGAAGGAAGCTTTTGAGCTCTACAAGTGGTTCCTGCCGCTGCTGCGCATGGACACCGTGCCGAAGTTCGTGCAGCTCATCAAGTGGGTGCAGGAGCAGGCCGGTGTGGGCTCGGCCAAGGTGCGTGCGCCGCGTCTTGAGATCGCCGGTGCCGAGCTGGAAGAGGCGACCGCGACCTACAAGGCTGCCGTCGCGGCTCGCCCCAAGGTCGAAGAGAAGCCGCTCTCCGCGTTCTAACTCCTAACTGCGACCCGGAGGTGGATGGCGCCTCCGGGTCTTCTTTCTCAGGTTGTTTTATCCCTTCCGGTGAGGCATCCCATGCGCATTACCGCTCTGCTTTCTGCCCTTGTTCTGTCTTCCGTCACGATGACAACGTTGCCGGTCTCCGCGGCAAGCGATTCGACACTCGCGGCAACGCCGCCGATGGGTTGGAACAGCTGGAATCACTTCGCCGACAAGGTCGATGACAAGACCATTCGCGACACCGCCGGCCTGATGGTTTCGACCGGCATGCGCGATGCGGGCTATATCTACGTGAACATTGACGACACGTGGGAGGGCGAGCGCGACGCGCAGGGGCACATCCATGCGAACAGCAAGTTTCCTGACATGAAGGCGCTCGCGGATTACGTGCACTCGAAAGGGCTCAAGCTCGGCATCTATTCTTCGCCCGGATTGAAGACATGCGCGGGTTATCCCGGTTCCTATGGTCACGAGCAGGATGACGCGAACACCTACGCGGCCTGGGGCATCGACTATCTGAAATACGACCTGTGCTCGTATACCGATCAACTCTCGCAGCAGGCCGGACACGATCACGACAAATCGCGTGAGGTCATGCTCGGCGTCTATACAAAGATGCATGACGCACTGCAGAATACC
>NZ_JASGFD010000102.1:0-5895 GCF_047605705.1 Silvibacterium sp.
CGCCAGCTTGCGAAAGGGCCGCGCTCCTGCACATCGCAGAAGTGGTCGTTCCAGACGAACTCGGCAATCGTCGCCTCCCACGGCAGGCGCACCGGGGAAAACGGGAGCGGGCGAAAGCTGATCGTAATTTTCGATCCGGCTCCTGCGGAGAGTGGGCGCTTGCGTGATCCGGTAAACGAGCCGGAAGGCGCGGGGGGAGGAGGAACGATGAAGGCCTCTTCGATGCGCGTCTTCTGCCACGCAGGCATCAGCGCCGGCAGGTTGTGCGGATCGGCCAGAAACGCGAAGACGAACGGCAGGCTGTACGGCAGCCACTGCGTGGCCTCGAAGCGGTGCTCCATGGCTCCAACATACAGCAGCGCAATACCTTCAGCGCCTCCACCTGCGGCGCACGCGCACATATGCTTATCGCGATATCAAACTTATGTACCCAGCGGATTTCCGACGCATGCATAGGAACAAAAGGGTATCCTGCGGAGTCCAAGGGATTGTTGTCTGAGATACCAGGCTGGAGGTGCGGTTTGCACGCTGGACGGAAACTGGCAGGAGTATTGCTCTTCACGGCGGCTGCGGCCATGGCACAGCAGAGCGGCAGCAATGCATCGGCTGCCAATGAAACTTCAGGAACCTCGCTGACGATTTACAACAGTGATCTCGCCATCGCCCGAGCCACCGTCGATCTCGATCTGAAAGCTGGCGCCAACGAGGTGACCACCAGCAAGGTCACCAGCCAGCTCGAGCCCGACTCCGTCGTACTGCGCGATCCGGCGGGCAAGCATCCGGTACAGATCCTCGAGCAGAACTACGATGCCGCAGTGGCCACGCAGGATTGGATGCTCAGCAAGTACGAAGGCCAGACAATCCAGTTCCAGGTGACACATGGCGACCAGACACAGATCGTCTCCGGCCGCATCCTGCGCGCACCCAGCGCAAACGAGAAAGAACCGCTGATCGAGGTAAACGGCCAGCTGCAGTTCAAACTCCCGGGACTGCCGCTCTTCCCTGCCTCCACCGATGGCCTGCTGCTGAAGCCGACGCTGCGCTGGAAGATCGCCTCAGACAGCAGCGAACACTTCCCTGCCGAGCTCAGCTATCTCACACACGGCTTCCACTGGAATGCGACTTACAACATCGTCTCGACGACTGGAGGCGCATCGACCTCGGGCGACGAACCGATGGATCTCGTGGGATGGGTAACGATCAGCAACAACAGCGGCACCGATTTCTCCGATGCGAAGGTGAAGCTGATGGCCGGGGATGTGGCACAGGTGCAGGCTGCCATGCCCCGCATGCTTGCGGTAGGAAAGGTGATGATGGCGCAAGCAGCCATGCCGCAGGTGACGCAGCAATCCTTCGACGACTTCCACCTCTACGATCTGAACCGCTCCGTCACACTCAAGGATCGCGAGACAAAGCAGATCGAGTTCCTGCGCGCCAATGCCATCCCGGTCAAACGGACGTATGTCTATGACGGATCCGAGAGCACGTTCGAGCCGATGCCTGGGGCAGCCTACGACGACCGCGGCCAGGGCACCAACAGCATCAAGACCGTCCGCATCGAGCAGGAGTTTGTAAACAGCAAGGCGAATCACCTGGGCATACCACTGCCTGCCGGAACGCTCCGCTTCTATCGCCGCGATGCCGACGGCCAGATGGAATTTGTCGGCGAGAACAGCATCCGCCACACGCCGGAAGACGCGACCGTACACCTGACAACCGGCAACGCCTTCGACGTAACCGGTGACCGGAAGCAGACTTCGTTCCGGTCGAACAGCGACCTCCACACCATCGACGAGTCCTACACCATCACGGTAAAGAACGCGAAGGAATCGCCGGTTCAGGTGAATGTGACGGAGCATCTTTTCCGCGCGGCCAACTGGGACATCGTGGAGAAGAGCACCGCCTTCGAGAAACAGGACAGCGCAACGGTGATATTCCCGGTGACCGTGCCGGCGCATGGACAGCAGACCGTGACCTACACCGTGCATTACAGCTGGTAGGAAACAACTTCCGTTCAAAGGCCGGCTTTGAGCCGGCCTTTTCTATTTTCCCCGCCGCCTGATCCAGGTCCAGCTATGGCCCACGATCCAAAGCGCTTAGGCACACTTCCGCGCCCGCGGATCGCGATTGCGCGCCATCCATCCGGCCAGATGAGATCGCAATCGCGCCAGATTTGTCCCCATATTCATTGAAATTTCGCAGGAAATTCACAGGCGACTGCCACGATCAGTAACGGGCGGCGCGGGCTGCCTTGTAAAGAAAAAAGCACTGCCCTCACAGTGCCGGTCCGCGCGTGCGGCAACGCTCCAGCAACTGCTGCATGCCTGCTTGTCTCTAGCTCCTTTCAGGGCTCGGGCAGGTCAACGGAATAACTCTGATGAGAGGCCGAATGAACACCAATTTGAAAACGCTCGCAGGCATGATCCTGATGGCAACCGTGGTTGCCGCCCAGGCTCAGACCGAGGCGACGTCCACGGCAAAGAAGCCCGCCACGAAGAAAGCTCACGCGGCGGCGGCGAAGAAGCCGTCCATTGAATCCCAGATTGAAGCGCTCCGCCAGGAGATGGATTCCCAGCGTTCGCAGATCAACAACCTTCAGCAGCAGCTGACCCAGAAGGACGCCCAGCTCCAGCAGGCGCAGCAGTCGGCTGCAGCCGCACAGTCCGCCGCCGAACAGGCGCAGCAGGCTGCCACGGCGCAGCAGGCGCAGGTCACCGAGACTCAGCAGAACGTTGCCAGCCTCCAGGGCGCGGTCGGCGACCTGAAGACCAACACCCAGTCCATCGTGACCACGGTGCAGGATCAGCAGGCTCAGGTAAAGAAGGCGATCGAGTCGCCTGACACCATCCACTTCAAGGGCATCACGCTTTCACCGACGGGCAGCTTCGTCGAATTCGCGACCGTGGATCGCAACCGCGCGACCGCTTCCGATATCCCGACCCCGTTCAGCAGCATTCCGCTCGAGTACTCTGACGCTGGCCAGATGAGCGAGTTCTACATGACCGGCCGTCAGTCGCGTGTCGCGCTCGACGCCATCGGCAAGGTCGGCAATGGCACCATCCGCGGCTACTACGAAGCGGATTGGCTCGGCACCGGCGTCACCTCGAACAACAACCAGTCGAACAGCTACGTGCTGCGCCAGCGCCAGATCTGGGCGCAAGCGGCTCTGAACAATGGCTGGTCGTTCACCGGCGGTCAGATGTGGTCGCTCGCGACGGAATACACCAGGGGCCTGATGAACAAGTCCGAGGCGGTGCCGCTCACCATCGACCCGAACTATAACGTCGGCTTCGTATGGGCTCGTCAGCCTGGCTTCCGCGTTGTGAAGACCTTCAGCCCCAAGTTCTCGATCGCGGTTTCGGCCGAACAGGCGCAGACGCTCAGCCCCTCCTGCACCGGCGAAAACTTTGCCGGTTCGGCCTCCATCGCCTGCGCTACGAACTATATTGTCGGTGCTCCGGGTACGGGCAGCGGCCTCTACAACGGCGGCGGCGCCCCGGGCGCGAGCTCGTCGGCTCCTCTGACGGGCTACACCTACAACCTGGCCCCGGATTTCATCGCGAAGGTCGCCTACGACGGTTACGGTCACTATGAACTGTTCGGCATCGCGCGCTTCTTCCGTGACCGCATCTACCCGAGCACGACCTCGGCGGCCGGTGCGTATAACAACACGACGGTCGGCGGCGGTATCGGTGGCAGCGCCCTGGTTCCGGTCTTCCGTCACAAGCTCGACCTGGGCATCAAGGGCCTGTACGGCGATGGCACGGGCCGCTACGGCGCGACGCAGCTCTCGGACGTCACGGTTCGTCCCGATGGCGCTCTCTCGCCGCTGCATAGCTTCTCCGGCATGGCCACCATCGATGCGCATGCGACCAAGCGCCTCGACGTCTACGCCTACTACGGCGGCGACTACGTAGGCCGCGACTACGTGACGACCTCGACCGGTGAAGTCGGCTACGGCATCTACACGGCGAACAACAGCAAGTGCTACACCCAGCCTGTTCCGGGCACGGGTACCGGCACCGGCTACTCGCCGACCAGCGCCACCTGCGGCGGCTCCAACAAGGACACGCAGGAATTCACCACCGGTTACTGGTACAACTTCTACGACGGTCCTGCCGGCCGCCTGCGTCAGAGCATCCAGTACAGCTGGGTCTACCGCGGCATTTGGTCCGGCATCGGCGGCGGAGCCAACACCTCCGACAACGTTCTCGAAACCTCCTTCCGCTACTACCTCCCGTAGTCCGGAAGCAACCGAAAAGCGAAAGGGCATCCTCTCCGGATGCCCTTTCGCTTTTACTTATTTATTCCTGATCTTCTTTACGCTCCCCTTCTTTGCTGCGCCCTTCGCGGCCTTTGCAGGCTCTTTCGCCGACCAGGCCCGCAGAAACGCATCGACCGTCTCCCTCTCGATGTTGGGAGGTCCGGCATATCCCATCTTCCGCACAAAAATATTGCGGTAGACGACCGGCCCCAACAGCAGCGCCATGCCAATCTCCGGATCCAGCCCACTGCGTAGCAGGCCTTCGGTCTCACCACGGCGAAGCTGCGCCCCCATCACGGCACGGATGGGAGCCACAACCTGCGACCTCCATACGATCCCAAAACCCTCGTTGCGCGAAGCATAGGCGATAAGGTGCGGCATCATCCGCTCACGCAGCGATTTGCGCTCGGGCACGGGCTGGTACTCCAACTGCGCAATAAGATCGGCGCGATAATCGCCTGTCGTAAAGACCGGCAACGGCGTATCGAGCCCATGCAGGTAGCCCACGACCTCGAGACAGAGTTTGTCCTTGTCCGGCCAGTGCTTGTAGATGGTCGCCTTGCTCGCGCCGGCAGATTCAGCGATGGCATCCATGCTGGTCGCATCGATGCCCCGCTCGGAGAAGAGCTTCACTGCCGCTTCAAGAATGTTCTTATGGACTACTGCGCTGCGTGTTCTCGCCATGCTCTATGCTTCGATTTTAGAGAACAGATACGCGCCCAGGCTGAGGAAGATCACGGCAATGCCGGCCAGCAGCCCGAAATCGAAGGGCAAGCTGAAATGCCATGCATGGATAAGCGAGCCGCGCAGTCCATCCACGCCATAGGCAAGCGGATCGAGATGCGTGACCACTCTCATGACCGGACCCAGGTTCGCCAGCGGATAGAGCGCGCCGGAGAGAAAGAAGATCGGCATCACCAGGAAGTTCATCACTAGCTGAAACCCCTGCATGTCCTTGATGATCGAGCCGATCGCGGTACCCAGCGCGGAGAAGACCACGGCAATCATGACCACAAAGAGGAAGGCCGTGGGAATCGCCATCCAGCTCTGCGGGCGAAAGCCGGCGATCAGGCAGATGGCGAGAATCAGCGTTCCCTGAATGACCGCGACCGTCGCTCCACCCAGCGTGCGGCCCAGCATGATCTGCATGCGCGAGACCGGCGCGACCAGCGTTTCTTTGAGAAAGCCGAACTGGCGATCCCACAGCATGGCGATGCCGGAGAAGACCGAGCTGAAGAGCACCGTCATGCCGACGACGCCCGGCGCCATGAACTGCAGATAGCTGCCGTGCCCAGCCTGCTGAAAAACCGGGCCAAAGCCGAAGCCCAGTGCCAGCAGATAGAGACAGGGCTGCCCCAGCGAAACGACGATCTGCACGCGCGAGCGAACGTATCGCTTCAGCTCACGCAGCCAGAGAATATAGATAGCGCCCATACGGTTACAAATCCTTTCGCGTGGTGACGCGTCTTATCTACGTCCGAACATCTGCGCGACCTGCCGCAGCTGATCCTTGCTGTTCGCGCTCTCATCGCGCAGCGAGCTTCCGGTGAGCGCGAGGAAAGCAGCCTCGAGCGAATCGGTCTTCGTCTGCTCTTTGAGCTGGGCGGATGTGCCCTGCGCAATAATCTGGC
>NZ_JASGFD010000103.1:0-5105 GCF_047605705.1 Silvibacterium sp.
CACGGCATCGGCGGCAACGAATGGTGGGACCTGGATCGCAATAAGCAGCGCCCCGTAACCTCGGTAGAGGACGAGCGCTACGCACTGGTTGGCATGCCCAGTGGCGCTGCTCCGGCGCCAGGCTCCTCGCCGCGCAACCTGCGCGCGTCCACCTTCGGCGATGAGCTCCGGCTCAATACGCTCGGCAGCTCGAGCGTCTACGGTGTTTCGCTCAAGGATCGCGCCGCCATCCTGCCCGCGGGCGCAGCCGCCAATGGCGCCTTCTGGATCGATCAGGCCTCGGGCCGCTTCGTTACCTCGACCTACTACATGACGCAGCTGCCCGACTGGGCGCAGACTTTCGACGATGGCGGACGCATCGACCAGGCACGCCAGGAGGCGAACGCTCCGCAAGGTGGCAACTTCTACAGCACCGTAGGCGCGACACCCGCCGCTGTCAGCTACGAGCTTGACTTCGCCAAGGCGCTGATTACGGGCGAAGAACTCGGCAAGCACGACACGACCGACGTGCTGACTCTCAGCATCTCCTCGACCGACATTCTAGGCCACCACGTCGGCCCTGATTCACCGGACCAGCGCGCTTTGGTGGACGCGGTAGACACGGACCTCGACGGCTTCTTTACCTGGCTGGACAAGAACGTCGACGGCGGCCTCGCCAATGTGTGGATTGCGCTCACCGCTGACCATGGCGTTGCTCCGATACCGGCAACCGCCGCGAACTTCGGCCTGCACGCAGCCACCATCGATGTGAAGAAGCTGGTCGCCGAGCTGAACGACAATCTCAACGTAAAGTTTTCGCCGGGCGAGAAGGTCGATTACATGCTCGACCACCAGGCACTTCCCTATCTCGTACTGAATCCGCCTGCCTTCCAGCGCGCCGGCATCAACGAGCAGGAGGCCGAAGACGCGGTGCAGAAGATGCTGCCGCAGGCCTTCAATGACCTGACCAAGCCGCAGGAACTTAAAGCTCCGGCTACGTCTAAAATTCCGCCCACCCCGGGCCTTTCCAGCAGCTTTACCCGCCTGCAGATGGCGAACGGCCAGCTGCCTCCGACTCCTTTCGGCCAGCTCATCGCCCACAGCTACACGCCTAACGGAGGCTGGTACGTGATGGTCGTAGCCGATGCCTTCCAGATGGGCTACAACGCGAGCGGCGGCACCAACCACTTCACGCCCTACTCCTATGACCGCCATGTGCCGCTGGCCTTCTACGGCGCGCCCTTCGCACCCGGCACCTATCGCGGCCGCGTGGAGCCGGTCGATCTCGCCGCCACGCTGGCCTCGCTGCTCGGCGTGAACCAGCCGTCTGCTTCCATAGGACACATCCTCACGCAGGCCCTGAAGCCGGCTTCGGCTGTGACCTATCCCAAGGAAGCGCCGGTGCGCACGCACACTGCGGCTCGCCACGTCCGCGCCGCTGCCGAACCGAAGCCCGCGAAACAGGACCAGTAAGGACAGACGAACGTTGAAGACCGATATGCGCATCCAGTTCGCCGGCATCGAGCTGGCGAACCCCGTCCTGGCCGCCAGCGGCACCTTCGGCTACGGCGTCGAGTTCGAAGAGATCGTCGATCTCGAAAAGATCGGCGGCTTTTGCACCAAGGGCATCTCGCGTGAGCCGATGGCCGGCAACGCCGCGCCGCGCATCATCGAGACATCCAGCGGCATGATGAACGCCATCGGCCTGCAGAACATCGGCGTCGACGCCTACCTCGAGCAGAAGCTGCCGCCGATGCGCAACTACCCGCGCTGCGCGGTGATCGTGAACGTCTTCGGCGGCTGCGTGGACGACTACCTCGAAGTCATCCGCAAGCTCAACGACGCCCAAGGCATCGCGGCCTACGAGATCAACGCCTCCTGCCCCAACACCAGCCATGGCGGCATGGTCTTCGGCACCGACCCCGGAGCGCTCAGCGAGCTGGTGCGCGGCGTCAAAGAGATCGCCGTCCGCCCCGTGATCATCAAACTCTCGCCGAACGTCACTTCGATCCCGGAGATGGCTCGATGCGCCGAAGCGGCCGGGGCCGACGCGCTCTCGCTGGTAAACACCTTCGTCTCGCTCTCGATCGACATCGCCACGCGCAAGCCGCGCATCGCGAATGTGACGGCCGGCCTCTCAGGCCCGGCGATCAAACCCATCGCGCTGCGCATGGCGTGGGAGGCAGCGAAGTCGGTGAAGATTCCGGTCATCGGATTAGGTGGCATCACGTCGGCAGAAGATGCGGTGGAATTCCTCATCGCCGGATCATCGGCGGTGCAGGTAGGCACGGCGACCTACGCCGATCCACGCGCCACCGAGCGCATCGCCAAAGGCTTAGAGCACTGGTGCACACGTCATCATGTGGAGAAGGTTACGGACCTGATTGGGACTGTGGACTTGAGCAAAGGATAAAGCTCCGAAGCAAGCTCAAACCATCCGGGCCAAACGCACGTCGCCATATCAGTGATAAGGGGCGCATTCGTTATTTCCGATATAGCTAACATAGCCTAAGATGCTTTCAGCTAATATTACTCAAAATTTCCTTGAGTTGAGGGCAAGCTAATTTTGATGAACGCTGGACAAAGTTTGTTAACTTGCCTGTTTTCGCTGCCACCGAGGCATTCAACCTAGATAGGATGAATTTCCCGAGGCGCTTGTCTGGAGAAAGCGGGATCGAGTTCCCAAGCAAAGAAACTGTATCCGGACAATTTCCAGGATCATTCTTGTAAAGTGCTCTCTTCACTTCATCCCTTTTTCGGGTGAAGGAATGTTGCAGTTGGACATGGTTCTGTATTGCAATCTCATCCAACCAAGCGTTTACATCATCCGTGGATAGCGCAGTAAGGGACGAGATGTGCCCTGAATCCGTAAAGTAACTTTCAACGTCAGAACCTTCGGTCACAAAGAGTTCGGCATGAGCATCCTTGATTCGAGTCGCTGCCCGCTTAATCTCTTGATCCGTCATAAAATCGCGATCCCTGTGAATGACAACTTTTGTCTTTGGAGAGATTTCATGAACAAAGCGTGCCACAGTAACAGCAGTATCGAAGTTTGAAATTCCGCGGTAACTGAAGAACAAAGAAGCCTTCGGACTAAATCCCTCATGTAAAGCGAGAACCTTAAGAGGATTCATGTCAGAGTCTTCGGAAAGAAATAGCCATTCGATCTTTCCAGCCTTGAGCCTGTCGAAATCATTAAGGGCACCGATATCAAGCAGTAACGGAATGTGGTCGAGACTAACTCCTTGCTGTGACACCGCTCCTGCTTTCAGCCAGATTAAGTTTGCGCTATCTTGGAGTGACTCAACCAAAATGCGGCTATGGGTCGCCAAAACTACCTGAGTATTAGTTTCTGAAGCGACTACTATAAGTGATTTTGCAAGGAATACCTGGTTGTCAGGATGGAGGTGGGAATCGGGCTCATCGAGTAATAGCAACTGAGGTTCAAACAAAGTGATGTATGAAAAAATCTGCAGAGCCTGTAAGACTCCTGTCCCAGATAACTCAAGAGCGCGAAATTCTGCACCTGAACCCATCCGAAGGCGTACACCAATTACAGTATCTTTGCGTGAGTTATAACGCACCTCAATGTCGAACGCGGGAAATATATTCCTGACCAGACTCCTTAATCTATCAAGCCGTTTTGCAAACACGATCTGCAAAATCACATTACGCAAATAAAGATTGGCGTCCCCGCTTGCTACACCACGCCGAACCACACTCAAGCTTCGAAACTGTTCAAAAGGAGGAATACCTGCGAGGCCTGGCACATAGACACTGAATAGTTTTTCCGCATCGGTTATCGTCGCTCCTAAAGCGCTATTGCCTGATCTAGTACAACCAACATTTCCCTCGTTCCGGCCTCGATAGATAACAATGTCGTATTCAGCAGAAGTGCCGTCAACCAGGCCAGCACCTAATGTCAGGTAGCCTTTATGAGTCTGATTCGTGTACAGACTATTACGGCCTAATTCTTCAAATTTATGGGCAGGACAAAATAGTAGCATTTCCTGAGTGAACGTATCGCGAGAGGCTTCACGCGAGGCGATGGCTGCAGTCAAGAAAAAATGAATACCTTGCAATACGCTGCTTTTTCCCGAGTTGTTTCCGCCAACGATCACATTGAGACTATGCAAATCTAGTCTGACATCGCTGACCTGCTTAAAATCCCGAAGTCGAAGTTTAGTGAGATTCATTTGATAGAGTTCTTGAGAAAGCCAAGTTTACTATTTCAATTTAATGCCGACGCAAGCTCACATCTGATTAGATAATTGGCTTTTCGCATGACAATAGTGAAGAATTACCCGCAATCCAAGATCACTCTTTCAACTGCATAACTACACCTTCGCCTTCTCATACTTCCAGTTCCGCCCCTTACCCTCAGCGATCCACTCGATCGCCGTCGCCAGCCGCTTCTCGCGCGTGGGCTCGGTCTTCGCTTCGTTGAGCCATTCGATGTACTCGCGGCGATGGCTCGGCGGCATGGCGGCGAATCGCTCGCCCGCCTTCTTGTGCTTCTTCAGCGCCGCGATGAGAAACTCCGGCACCGGGAGTTCGGGCTTCGGCACTCGCTTCACCGCAGGCTTCGCAACTGCGCCTGTGGAGAGATCGAGATTGCGTTTCGCTGCCTTCTTTACCAGAGCGACGAAAGTCCGGCGAGGAGGAAGCTCCTTTTCCAAAAGAATGCGGCCGAACTGCCCCATCGCATCGTCCGAAGGTTCGGCTCCCTCGGATTTCATCATGCTGCCGCCCTTCCAGAAGCCGAAGGCGCAATGCGCCTTGAAGGCCGACATATTCGCCAACAGCCCGTGATACTCGAAGAACGGCATGCCCCACTTGATGGTCTCGGTCGCTTCCGGACACCCCTCATGGACCCGTTCCCGCAGCTCGTTCAGAATCGGCTGCGCAAAGGGCGCGGCCTTGGCGATATAAGCGTCGACGCGTGCGTCTCGTGTTCCCATGGCGTGCTCATTGTCCCCGGCGGGATCGCTCCGGGCAAGCGAAAATAAATCCCCTCGAAATAGAACATCAAACTCCTAATAGATTAGGAGAAGTGCTATATTTGCCTCCATGCCGCGCCTCGCAGCCGTACTTACGCTCAGTCTGTTGTGCGCCATCCCGGCCTT
>NZ_JASGFD010000104.1:0-4679 GCF_047605705.1 Silvibacterium sp.
GCCGATCCGCGAGACCACCGCGGCCGACGTTCCGCTCAGCGCCGACCACTTCCGCTACTTCGCAGGCGCCATCCGCGCGCAGCAGGGCGGCATCTCCGAGATCGATCACGACACCGTTGCCTACCACTACCACGAGCCGCTCGGCATCGTCGGCCAGATCATTCCCTGGAACTTCCCGCTGCTGATGGCCGCATGGAAGCTGGCTCCGGCACTGGCCGCAGGCAACTGCGTGGTGCTGAAGCCCGCCGAGCAGACGCCGGTCTCGATCCTCATCCTGCTGGAGATCGTCGGCGACCTGCTGCCTGCCGGTGTGCTGAACGTCGTCAACGGCTTCGGCCGCGAGGTCGGCAAGGAGCTGGCCACCAACCCGCGCATCAACAAGGTTGCGTTTACAGGCTCGACCGCAACCGGCCGCCTCATCATGCAGTACGCATCGGAAAACATCATTCCGATGACCCTCGAGCTGGGCGGCAAATCGCCCAACATCTTCTTCGAGGACGTCCTTCGCGAGGACGACGACTACTTCGACAAGGCCATCGAAGGCCTGGTGCTCTTTGCCTTCAACCAGGGCGAAGTCTGCACCTGTCCCTCGCGCGCGCTGGTGCATGAGTCGATCTACGACCGCTTCATCGAGCGTGCCCTCGCCCGCGTCAAGGCCATCAAGCAGGCCAATCCGCTGGACAAGGACACGATGATCGGCGCACAGGCCTCGAAGCAGCAGTTCGAGAAGATCATGTCCTATCTCGACCTGGGCAAGAAGGAAGGCGCGGAGCTGCTGGTGGGCGGTGAAGCGGCGAAGCTCGAGGGCGATCTGGCCGGCGGCTTCTACATCCAGCCGACGATCTTCAAGGGTCATAACAAGATGCGCATCTTCCAGGAGGAGATCTTCGGACCTGTGCTCTCGCTGACCACCTTCAAGACTGACGACGAAGCGCTCGAGATCGCCAACGACACGCTTTACGGTCTGGGCGCCGGCGTGTGGACACGCGATATGAACCGCGCCTACCGCTTCGGGCGCGAGATCGAAGCCGGACGCGTGTGGACCAACTGCTACCACCTCTACCCCGCCCACGCAGCCTTCGGCGGCTACAAGCAGAGCGGCATCGGCCGCGAAAACCACCTCATGATGCTGGAGCACTACCAGCAGACCAAGAACCAGCTGGTCAGCTACAGCACCAAGAAACTGGGCCTCTTCTAATGGCGGAGATACCCGAGCAGGTGACCGCAACCCCCGAGGCCTTGAAGCTCATCGACGAGCTCAAGGCCGAGCACGGGCCGGTCCTCTTCTATCAATCCGGGGGGTGCTGCGAAGGCAGCGCCCCCATGTGCTTTCCCGAAGGCGAATTCCGCATCGGCAGCCGGGATGTAAAACTCGGCGAGATCGGCGGCGCGCCTTTCTACATCTCCAAACCGCAGTTCGAATACTGGAAGCACACGCAGCTGATCATCGACGTGACGCCCGGCTTCGGCGCAGCCTTCTCGCTCGAAGGCCCGGGCGGATTGCAGTTTCTCACCCGCTCGCATGTCTTCACGGACGGCGAGATCGCAGCGCTGCGCGAGGCCGGGCGGATTTAGATCGGCAGTGGGGTGAACCCTCTGAGCTCTCTGTGTCCTCTGGGGCGAAAAGAAGGATGCCGGTTCCCGCCCAAGCGGAACCTGGACGGGGCACCCGTGTGCTCGTTCGTTGAGAGAACTGCAGGTTCCTCCACTGCGCGAGACGGACCTACCGTCTCGCTTCGGTCGGAATGACAGCGTTTTTCATTTAAGAGCGGTTCTACGCCCGGTGAGATTCTTTCGTGCGCGCAACCACGGCGCTCATCGCCGGAACCCTGAGCACTCCGTCGTGGATCGCATCGATCCATGCCGGAGTCCAGTGCCCATCGTCCTTCACCGGGTATTCGCCGAAGGTCACCGGAGCCGCATCCTCTCCTTTGCCTGCAATCAGCCGGAGCGGATGCAACTCACCCGCCTTCAGCGCGCGTGTGTCGACTGCGGCCTCACGGCTCGTATCGCGATTGATCACCACCAGGCTGCGCGCCTTGCCGGGTTCGCCGAGCACGTAGGAGGTGACATGCGAGCCTGTTGCGTCGAGCTCGGCCGGAAGCACGTGGGTGCATCCTCTGCGCGCCTCGGTGAAGGCCAGCATGCCGTAGTACGGAATTCCCGGGGAGGCATTTCCCTGCTTGTCGTTGCGTATGGGGGAGTAGCTGCTCAGGAAGCCGAGCTGATTGACGCCAGTTTCGAGGTTGATGCCCGAGCAGCCATAGCTGGCCAGCAGCAGCATGGTGTCGAGCGTCCACAGCGCGCCGATCATCGCGTCGCTCACCCCCGGCCGTCCGCCGCCGGAGAAGGAGTTCGTCTCGCACAGCCGCCACGGAATTCGGCTCTGCGTGGAAGCGGCGCGCATGCGCGTGAGAACCTCCTGCAATCTCGGGTCCGGGGTGGCGAGCAGCTCAACGCTGCCATGCGTCTGCTCGGCGCGATAGTAGTGCGTTGTCAGCAGCTGCACATCACCGTTAGCATCCTTGGACATCTGCTCCGCCCACTCCACGGAGCTTGCCGTATCCGGAGCCGCGAAGTGCGCCGAGGGCACGGCCTTGCGGATCGCCGCGCTCCACTCGCGGAACTCCTTGAGGTATGCCGCATAGTCCCAGGAGCCGGTCCGGAAAGGCCGATTCCCCTGCCCGTAATTCTCCACTTCGTTGCCCAGCTCGAAGGCCAGCAGATGCGCTCCCAGCGCCGCGCTCACGGCCTGAGCCTCGGCAACGGCATCCTGCACGGTGCCCTGCGCGAAATTCAGGCTCCAGATGGCTCTCCAGCCGGTCCGTTTCATGAACCCGGCGAACTGTTCGAGGGCGGACCCGGTAATCACGGTGTTGTGCGGCTCCGCGATGGCCAGTCCCTTGGGGTCGAATCGCGTATAGTCCGCAACGATCCCGCCCACGCGGATGACACCCCGCTCGCTGAGCCCGCGCACCAGTGCGACATAGGTGTGGTTGTCCCCGCTCAGCAGCCCCAGCGGCACCACCGAGGACATCTCATAGCCCAGCCCCATGAATTCCTCGGCAATCGCGACCGGAGAGCCCTGGCCCGGCCGCAGCACCAGCAGATCCCCGGCGCGATTGCCCTGGGCGCGAGCCGTTACATTCCCGTTGCTGACCGCGAGTCCGGCGGCGGAGCTCAGGAGCATCTTCAGAGTGGTGCGGCGTGAGAACAATGATTCCTCCAGGGACTCCACATACCCGATGCGACAGACGCAGCGGCCTGCTTCTAGAGACGCGGGCAGATAGGTCCGCGGTCGAGTTTAGCAGCCTGAGATGAATCCAGCTCTCGCTCGTAGACTTGTCCCCCCACCACTGGATTCTCGATCCGGCCGACGTGGAAGGCGAACCGCAGGTTCCACCACTGCGCGAGACAAAACGTCTCTCTCCAGCCGGAATGACAGATGCTTTTCCGTGCCCTGTGCTCGCAGCAGCCTCAAGTCTGCGCAACCCTACGCCGATAACCGGGATGTATCGCCATAGGATTCAGCCCTGGTTTCGGGCAGCCGCCGCCGGTGCATCCGGTGCAGGGAGACAGGCCGTGAAAGGCATCATCTTCAACCTCCTTGAAGAGGCGGTGACCGTCGAATACGGCCCGCAGATGTGGGACGACCTCCTGGCCTCGACCCACTCCGAGGGGGTCTACACCGCGCTCGGCAGCTATCCTGACGAGCAGCTCAATGCGATGATCGAGGCCGCTGCCGGCAGGCTGGGCAAACCTGCCGACGAGACGCTGCGCTGGATCGGCCGCGTCGGGATGCCCATGCTCATCGAGCGCTATCCGCGCTACTTCGAGCGCCAGCCCACCGCGCGCGATCTGCTGCTCAGCGTCAACACCGTGATCCATCCCGAAGTACTGAAGGTCTACCCCGGCGCGATCGTCCCATTCTTTGACATGCGCGAAGGGTCGGACGGCAGCCTGCTGCTGGGTTACCACTCGACGCGCCGCTACTGCTTCTTCGCCCATGGGCTCGCCGAGGGCGTGGCCGCGCACTACCGCGAGACAATCACCTTCACCCACCTCAAGTGCATGCATCGCGGCGACGATCACTGTCTTGCGCACATCGCCTTCGCGAGATGACCGATGCCCAACGACCCCACGCTCTCGCACACCTGTTCCTGGCATCGCCGCTACGAGCGCGAGCGCCACGCCCGGCTCGCGTCCGAGGCCCTCGCCGAACAGGGGCTGCACGATCTCTACAACAACAAGCAGCTGCTCGAGCTGGCCGGCTCCATCGCCATCAAGGCCAATGAGGCCACCACCGTCGACGACGCCCTGCTCTTCGCGCTGAAGCGGGTCTGCGAAGCCACCGGCTGGATTCTCGGCCACGCCTACATGGTCACCGGCAATCCTCCGCTGCTGGCTCCTACCAAGCTGTGGTTCGGCGCCGACGGAGAACACCTGCGCGAGTTCCGCGAGATCACCGAGCGCAGCTGGTTCCAGAAAGGCCGCGGCCTGGCCGGACGCGTGCTCGAAACCGGCACGCCGTCGTGGCTGCCGAATGTCCTTGCGCACTCGGACATCGCCCGCAAGCGGGTCGCGGCGCGCTGCGGCCTCACCGCCGCGGTGGCGTTTCCCATCCTCGCGGGAACGGAGGTTGCGGGCGTGCTCGAGTTCTTCCTCGACCAGCCGCGCGA
>NZ_JASGFD010000105.1:0-3604 GCF_047605705.1 Silvibacterium sp.
AGTAAAAAGCCAGGCCGCATTTCGGAAGAGCGCGCCGTCGGCATTCGCTGCGCCGCCAACTTCCTTTCCGGCCATCGGGTGTCCGGGGAGGAAGCCCGCGGTGTCTGGCGTGTTGTACTTGCCCGCCGCGCGCGCGCAGATCGCGCCCTTCACGGAGCCGACATCGGTGACCAGTTGTGCGGGAGTGAGTGCGGGCGCGAGGCGGTCGAGCCATTCGAGGATAGTGAAGACCGGGCCGCTCAGCAGGATCACATCACTCGCCTTCGCCGCTTCGATCGCGGCATCGATGGTTGTATCCGCCGCGCAGTTGATCGCGCCGATCTCGAGCGCGGCCTGCAGTTCGGACTCGCTGGGGTCCCAGCCGGTGAGGACACCCGCAAAACCATGCGAGCGCAACGCCAGCCCCGCCGAGGCTCCAATGAGCCCGGTTCCGAGGATAGCGATGCGCTCGATAGGCATGCCTCTAGCCTAAAGCATTTGCTGCTGCGCGCAGGGCGATTCGCCTTTGGCCTCCGCTCGCCTTGGTCGCGATCCTGAGTCCTGCGAACCCATGTCTCAGAATCGAGACATGGGGCACCCTGTACTGTTCGCTCTAGGCGACGACTGCCGGTTCCGGCGCGTTCACTGGCGCAGGAGCGATCGTCCGTCCCACTGCAGGAGCGATGATGCGCAGCTCGTTCATTAGCTTTTCGAACTGCTCGGGGAAGAGCGTCTGCGCGCCGTCGGAGACGGCCTTGTCCGGGTTCGGATGCACCTCGATGATGAGGCCATCTGCGCCCGCGGCTACCGAGGCCCGCGCCATCGCCGGCACCATCGCGCGCTTGCCTGTGCCGTGCGAGGGGTCGGCAATGATGGGCAGGTGCGAGAGGTGATGGATGACCGGGATCGCCGAGATGTCCATCGTGTTGCGGGTGTAGGTCTCGTAGGTGCGGATGCCGCGCTCGCAGAGCATCACGTCATAGTTGCCGCCAGCCAGGATGTACTCGGCCGAGAGCAGCAGCTCTTCGATGGTAGCGGCGATGCCGCGCTTGAGCAGCACGGGCTTGCGCACCTTGCCCAGCTCACGCAGCAGGTTGAAGTTCTGCATGTTGCGCGCGCCTACCTGGAAGCAGTCGATGTAGGGCAGCATGACTTCGATCTGCGAGATCTCCATGACCTCGGTGATGATGAGCAGGCCGGTCTTGTCGCCCACTTCGCGCAGCAGCTTCAGGCCTTCCACACCCATGCCCTGGAAGCTGTACGGCGAGCTGCGGGGCTTGTATGCGCCGCCGCGCAAGAACTTCGCGCCCGCAGCCTTTACCTGCTCGGCTGCGAGGAAGATCTGCTCGCGGCTCTCGACGGAGCACGGTCCGGCCATGGCGACCACCTCTTCGCCGCCGACCTTCACGCCGTTGGGGAAGGTGATCACCGTGCCCTCGGGGCGGAAGCCGCGGCCCGCGAGTTTGTACGGCGAGGAGATGCGTACTGCTTCCGCGACGCCGGCGAGTTCATCGAAGTCCTTCACGTCGAACTGGCTCGGTGTGCCTACGCCGGCGAGGATGGTCTGCACGGTGCCGGTGGTCTTATGTACGTTGAAGCCAATCTCTATCATGCGTGCGACCACATCCTGGATCTGCTCTTCGGTGGCGTTGGGCTGCATAGCTACGATCATGGTTCTCTATCCTGTCCTGCGCGGCGGTGCCGCGCGGTTCGTCCGGTGGACGCTCTCTGCGCGTCTCTTCCGGAACGCTCTCCCGGGTCGGCCTGCTGTGGCCTAGGCCTTCTGGCCCTGGGAGGCAAGTTCGTTCTTCTGGAGCGCCCGCATCACGTCGATGATCCGTTCGTAGATGTGCACCAGTTCGATGTCCGGCAGTGGGCCTTGATTCGCGGCCCGCACACTGTCGAAGACCGCGCGCTCCCGATTGGGCTCGTACACCGGCAGTGAGGTGGATTGCTTGAGTTTGCCGATCGCCTGTGCGGCGGCGGCACGCTCGTTCAAAAGCTCCACGATCTGCCGGTCGAGCACGTCGATTTTCTTCCGCCAGTCTTCGATATCCATGCCTTCTCCTTCTGCGGCGCGCACGACGGCGCGCCCTCTGCCAAAACCCGGTTGCCTTATATGGATGGGAGGATTTAACGGGCCTGAAGTACGGGCGTATTTGCACCCGTACGCAGACCCTTGATAAATCGGGCAATCGAGCTCGGAGCCTCGGCGGGCTCGGAGTTTTCGATGATCTGGACGATCGCGCTGCCGATCACGGCGGCGTCGGCAAACTCTCCCACAGCGGCAAAATGCTCTGCGTTCGAGACACCGAACCCCACTGCAACGGGCAGCTTGCTCCATCGACGAAGACGCGTCACCAAGTCGGCGGCGTCATTGGTCATCGTGGTCTGCGTGCCGGTGATGCCCACACGCGAGATGGCGTAGATGAAGCCTTTCGAGACTTCAGCGATCTTCTTCAGGCGCTCATCCGGACTGGTGGGAGCTGCGAGGAAGACCGGCGCCAGATTGTGGCGCTCGAGAACAGGGAGATACTCGGCGGCTTCCTCGACAATCATGTCGGTGACCAGCACGCCGTCCACGCCCGCGGCTTCAGCGGCGGCGCAGAAGCGCTCCAGGCCGTAGCGGACGATGGGGTTGTAGTACGAGAAGATGATGAGGCCGGCCTCGGGGCGCTCGCGGCGCAGGTCCGCAGCCAGTGCGAGCACATCGCCAAGGTTCGTTGCCTTGCGGCCGTTGTCCGTGCTGAGGGCGCGCTCGGCGGCACGCTGAATCACTGGGCCATCGGCCAGGGGATCGCTGAACGGGACGCCCAGCTCGAGCACATCCGCACCCGCGTCAATTGCCGCCAGGGCAATCTCACGCGTGGTCTTCAGATCGGGATCGCCGACGGTCAGATACGCAACCAGACCCGGCTTGCCGGCAAAACGGATGGCCATCGGACTTGCTTACGCTCCCTTAAGATTCAGCTCGCGGGCGAGAATACCCATGTCCTTGTCGCCGCGGCCGGAAAGGTTCACTACAAGTATGTCATGGCGCGAGAGCGTCGGCGCAACCTTGATGCATTCGGCTACGGCATGCGCGCTCTCGAGCGCAGGCAGAATGCCCTCGGTGCGCGCCAAGGTGACCAGCGCGTCCAGAGCTTCCTGATCGGTGGCTGCGGTGTAGGTCGCGCGGCCCGAGTCGTGCAGCATGGCATGCTCGGGGCCGACCGAAGCGTAGTCGAGTCCGGCGGAGACGGAGTGTGTGAGCTGCACCTGGCCGTCTTCATCCTGCAGTACGTAGGAATAGGTGCCCTGCAGTACGCCCGGAACGCCGCCCTGAAAGCGGGCCGCGTGGTCGCCAAGGCCCGTGCCGCGCCCACCTGCTTCCACCCCGATGAGGCGGACATTTGGATCGGGCAGGAATTCGTAGAACGCGCCGATGGCATTCGATCCGCCGCCGACGCAGGCGATGATGGTGTGCGGCAGCTTGCCTTCGCGTTCGAGGATCTGCGCGCGCATCTCCTTGCTGATGACGCGCTGGAAGTCGCGCACCATGGTCGGATACGGATGCGAGCCGAGCGCTGAGCCGAGGATGTAGAAGGTGTCGCGGACGTTGGTGACCCAGTCGCGCATCGCCTCG
>NZ_JASGFD010000106.1:0-2945 GCF_047605705.1 Silvibacterium sp.
CGCTCACGGCGGCCTTCGGGCTGCTGGCGCTGGTGCTGGCCTCGATCGGCATCTACGGCGTGATGGCCTACACGGTGGCGCGGCGCACGCAGGAGATCGGCATCCGCGTGGCGCTGGGCGCGCGTGCGGGGCAGATCCTCTCGATGGTGCTGGGTGAGACGTCGCGGATGACGATCCTCGGCGTGATCGCGGGGCTGGGCGCGGCCTTCGGCCTCACGCGGCTGGTAAAGGAGATGCTCTACGGCGTGAAACCGTATGACCCGGTAACGTTGGCAGGCTCAGCGGCGCTGCTGTGCTTGGTGGCGCTGTTGGCAGGGTTCACCCCGGCGCGTCGTGCGTCCAGGGTGGATCCGATGAAGGCGCTGCGCCACGAGTGACCATTGCGCGTGGGCCACTGCGCGTGGAGCGGATCGCCTTCGGCACGCGCTCCCTTTGGTCGCGGGTCTGAAGTTCCCGTGAGGTGATGATGGCCCACCCAGGCTTCTTTGCTTGGGTGGGGGACATTCTCCCACGTCTCAGAATCGAGACGTGGGGCACCCGGCTGCTTCGCGCAGGGCGGGGTTGCTTCGCATGGCGCTCCCTTTGGTCGCGATCCGTATTGGTACGGCACCCGGGGTCCCTGATTTCGTGGTTCGTGTTCTCCCGCCCAAGCGGAGCTTGGACGGGGCAACCTGGTTCGTGCCGGTGCGGAGGAGAACTGCAGGTTCCTCCACTTCGGTCGGAATGACAGATTCTTCTCTGGGTGACCGTCAGCTAGACCCTGCACCCTATCCCCTACACCCTGTCTTCGGGGTTTGCTCCCATGATGATGAGCCACAGCATGAAGACCATTTCGACCAGTTCGACGGGGTTTAGCCAGAGGGCCACGGTGTTGGCGTGCTCCGGCGCGAGGAGCGACATCGCGGCGTTGATGAGATAGGCGAAGCAGCCGATCATCAGCAGGACGCCGAGCAGGCGTGGGATGAATCCCGAGCGGTAGACGAGCCAGCCGAGCGGAAAGAGCCACAGCCCCCAGAAGATTCCGGCCACGTCGAAGGCGCTGCCGCGTAGGTGGAGGAAGAACGTCATCAGCGCGATGCGGTGCGGTTCGTCGAAGGTGGCGAGAGAGCCCTCTCCCCGCGCGAGCGCAAGCGCGGCAAGGGCGAAGATCTCGCCGAAGTATGCGATGGGGATGGAGACGGAGAGCAGCACGAGCATGTGCAGGGCCGCGCTCCGGCTCACATCCCTGAGCAGGCGATAGAGCGCGAGGGCGACGAAGAGGAAGAGCGTCTGGCCGAGGAGATCGGCGGCGACGCCGAGGCGGAAGAGTGTCTCATGCAGAACGAGGTTGTGCGCGGTGGCGGCCGCATCGCCGTGGACGAAGAGCCGCGCGGGGACGTACAGGAGTCCAAAGAAGCCGGGAAGCGAGCCGAGGAGATAGAGCAATCCTGCGCGGCGGCCGGGGTTGGCTCTGGTGGGCATGGGGTCTCCTGTGCGGGATTGTGGATCAGTATGCCGCGAGTGTGCGTGGCCGTCCACTGCGCGGGTGACATCCATCCCACGTCTCAAAGGCGAGACGTGGGGACTGGCCGTCCAGTCCTTTCGCCTTCGGCCTCCGCTCCCTTTTGGTCGCGAGCGGAGAGGCGTGTATTCCCACGTCTCAGAATCGAGACGTGGGGCACCCTGTTTTCTTGATCTCGGGGTTTATTCCTCCCGCCCAAGCGGAGCTTGGACGGGGCACCCTTGTCTGTGCCGGTGCTGAGGAGAACTGCAGGTTCCTCCACTTCGGTCGGAATGACAGATGCTTCTATCTGAGCCCTGAGCCGGGCACATTTGAAATAATAGAAAGCGATGAGCACGCATTCACTTGCCTTTCTTTTCCCCGGACAGGGGTCGCAGGCGGTCGGCATGGGCCGCGATCTTTATGAGAAGTTTCCCGTCGCCAAGGCGACCTTCGATGAGGCCGACGAGGCGCTCGGCTATGCCTTGTCAAAGCTATGCTTTGACGGTCCTGAAGACCAGCTGAAGCTGACCGAGTTTACGCAGCCGGCGATCTTTACCGTTTCCGTGGCGGTAGCGCGCGTGCTGGCGGAGAAGGGCGTGACGCCCAGCTTCGTGGCCGGACACTCGCTGGGTGAGTATTCGGCGAACGTGGTGGCCGGGGTGCTGCCGCTGGCCGACGCGGTGCGCGCGCTGCGCAGCCGCGGGCAGTTCATGCAGGATGCGGTGCCGGCGGGCGAAGGTGCGATGGCGGCGATCCTGGGCTTGACGCCGGAAGACGTGGCGAAGCTGTGCGAGGAGGCCGCGGCAGAGACGAGCGGCGTAGTCTCGCCCGCGAACTACAACTCGCCCGAGCAGACGGTGATCTCGGGCGGCGCGGCAGCCGTGGCGCGTGCCAGTGAGCTCGCGAAGGAGCGCGGCGCGAAGAAGGTCGTCGCCCTGGCGGTGAGCGCGCCCTTCCACTGCGGTCTCATGCAGCCGGCGCAGGATCGGCTGGCCGAGGTGTTGGCGGGAATCCCGTTCGCGGATGCGACGGTGCCGGTGGCGGTGAACATCGATGCGGCGCTTGTGACCAAGGGCGATGCGCTGCGCGACGCGCTGGTGCGCCAGGTGACGGGATCGGTGCGATGGGTGGAATGTTCGCGTCTCTTGATTGAGCAGAAGCCGACGCACTTCCTCGAAGTGGGCCCGGGCAAGGTGCTCACCGGGCTGCTGCGCCAGATCGACCGCGGACAGAGCTGCCTGCCGGTGAACGATGAGGCTTCGCTTGAGAAGGCAATTGCTGCGCTTAGCTCTTCTAGCTCTTAGCTTCTAGCTAAAAACGGACGGCGGCCTTTTGGCCGCCGTTGTTTGTTTCCTGCTTCGAAAGTTCATTTGAGTTTGAGCAACCATCGGCTGATTCCGCATCGCAAAGCTAGAAGCTAGAAGCTAGAAGCTAGAAGCTAGAAGCTAGAAGCTAGAAGCTA
>NZ_JASGFD010000107.1:0-2828 GCF_047605705.1 Silvibacterium sp.
GAGGCCGCAATGCTGCTTTTCTGGGAGCGCGGTTTTGAGGGCGCTTCGATGGCCGATCTTACCCAGGCGATGGGGCTCAACCCATCCAGCATTTATGCAGCCTTCGGCGACAAGCAGTCTCTGTTTTCACACGCGGTAAAGCGCTATGTGGAGACGCGGGCGCAATATGTGCCCCGGGCTCTGGAAGAGCCTACTCTCGAAAAAGTGGTCCGGGCGCTTTTTGACAGCACCGTCGCATTCCTTACCACCCCCGGACATCCGCCTACGTGCATGACGCTGGCCGGGTCGGTGGGATGCAGTCTGGAGGCCGCTCCTGCACGGGACATCATGGCTGAGATCCGCCGGCAAAATGAAGCCGCGATGCGGGAGCGTTTTCTTGAGGCACGGAGAAACGGCGAGTTGGCCAAAGACGTCAATGTGGACGACTACACCCGCTTCCTGTCTGCCACGCTCGCCGGCCTTTCCATCCAAGCGGCAAACGGTTCTACCAGGGCGGAGCTGAAGCGAACCTCGCAAATGGCGCTTCGTCACCTGGGCTGCTGAGGCCGGAACAGCATCACAGGAAAACAGGCGCCGGCCTTGATATACTGGTCGACGGAAGAAATCGGTTGCGCGGTATCTGCACAGACCCCGGAACGGGGTCTTTTTTGATATTCGAGCAACAGGCTGTGCGGAGGAGGGTTTTTACTCTCAGCACCTTCGGTTGATGCATGGGCACAATACTCGATCAGATCGACTCTCCAGCGGACATTAAAACGCTCTCCATTCCCCAGCTGGAACAGCTGGCACAGGAGATCCGCGAGCGGCTCATCCTAACGCTTTCGAAGACCGGCGGCCACCTTGGACCGAATCTCGGCGTGGTGGAGCTGACGCTCGCCATGCACTATGTCTTCGATACGCCAGAGGACAAGTTCGTCTTTGACGTGAGCCACCAGGCGTACATTCACAAGCTGCTTACCGGGCGCCGGGAGCGCTTCGGCACCATCCGCCAGCCGGGTGGACTGAACGGCTTCATGCTGCGCGGCGAAAGCGAGCACGACATCTACGGCGCAGGCCATGCAGGCACCGCGCTCTCCGCGGCGCTGGGTATGGCCGTCGCGCGTGACATGGCAGGTGGTAAGGAAAACGTCGTCGCGCTGGCCGGCGATGCGGCCTTCACCAACGGCATCACGTTCGAAGCGCTGAACAACATCGCCGAGCAGACCAAGCGGCTCATCGTGGTGCTCAACGACAACGAGTGGTCCATCGACCGCAACGTCGGCGCCATCGCACGCTATCTGCATAAGATCGTCACCAACGAGCGCGTCACACACCTACACGACAGCGCTTCGCGCCTGCTCGAAAAGCTCGGCGGCAAGACCGCTATCAATGTCGTGCGCCGTGCCGAAGAAGCCGCGAAGGGCATGCTGTGGCCCTCGGTCTTCTTCGAGGAGTTCGGCCTCACCTATTACGGCCCGCTCGACGGACACAACATCGGCCTGCTCATCGAGACCTTCAAGTTCCTCAAGCAGCAGGACAAGCCGGTGCTTCTGCATGCGATCACGCAGAAGGGCCGCGGCTTCCAGCCTGCGCTCGACAACCTGAAGAAGTTTCATGGCCTCGGGCCGTACGATCCGGAGACGGGCGAGACGCCTTCCTCCGGTCAGAAGACTTATTCCGAGATCTTTGCCGGAACCATGGTGAAGCTGGCCGACCAGAACGACAAGGTCGTTGCCATCACCGCGGCCATGCCCAACGGCACCGCGCTCGATCTCTTCCGCCCGCATCATCCGAAGAAGTATTTCGACGTCGGCATTGCAGAGGAGCACGCCGTGATATTTGCGGCGGGCATGGCGACGCGCGGCTACAAGCCGTTCTGCGCCATCTACTCGACCTTCCTGCAGCGGGCCTTCGATCCCATCGTGCACGATGTCTGCCTGCAGAACCTGCCGGTGGTCTTTTGCATGGATCGCGGCAGCCTCAGCGGCGACGACGGCGCGACGCATCACGGACTCTTCGACATCAGCTATCTGCGCTCCGTACCGAACATCATTCATATGGTGCCGGCGAGCGAAGACGAACTGGCGGACATGCTCTACACGGCCATGCTGCACAATGGCCCCTCGGCCGTGCGCTATCCGCGCGGCACCGGAACCGGCGCGGCGGTAAAGGCACACCCCGAGGCTCTGCCGATCGGCAAGGCGGAAGTGGTGCGCGACGGCGACGAGATTGCCATCCTCGGACTCGGCGCATTGCTACCCATGGCAGTCGAGATGGCTTCTCGTCTCGAAGCACAGGGTATCTCGGCAGCGGTCATCAATCCACGCTTCGTGAAGCCTCTCGATCGCGAGATGCTGGCGACCTATGCGCGGCGCGTCTCGGCCTTCGTCACCTTTGAAGATCACGTCCTGATGGGCGGCTTCGGCAGTGCGGTTCTCGAAGCGCTCAGCGAGATGAACTTCCAGGTCCCGGTGGTACGCATCGGATGGCCGGATCACTTCATCGAGCACGGCAAGGTCGATCAACTGCGTGAACGCTACGGCATCACTGTGGCTGCCGCGATGGAGAAGCTTGCGCCGTATCTCTTGCGCCGTATCTCAAGAACAGCAAGGTACGCCGCCTCGTAGCCGGCTGAGGATCGCCCTCAGCCGTTCAGGCGCACGCCAGCCTGCTCAATTCGCGCGAAGATCTCCGCGATGCGTTTCTGCCGATGAGCGAAGAGGCTGCGCATCTGGCGCTCGACGAACAATGAATGGGCCAGCGCTCCGAGTTGGCCCATTTTCATTGCGTAGGTCACCTCGTCGAAATTGCGCGTGCCGGTAACCCAGCCTTGAGCCTCTGCCCTCACG
>NZ_JASGFD010000108.1:0-2806 GCF_047605705.1 Silvibacterium sp.
CCGGCCGGCGTTTGTCGATCGCATCCCGCAGCGCGAAGAACGCAGGCGCGGGCTGGTAATCCGAATCGAAGGGCAGGCAGCGCTGCGGCTTGCCATCCGGCCGCGCGTACTTCTCCCCATTCAGCCAGGTGTAGCGGTCCGTAATGCCCCACGTAAGCACCGCCGTCACGTTCGGCTCGGCCACCAGCATGGCCACGTAATCGTGATAGAGCTTCGCCACCGCCGCATCGCGGTCGGCCACCAAGCCTTCTACCTTGTGCTCGTTCGCGTCCAGTTCTGTGATGAAGACCTGAAGCCCCATCCGCGCCATCTCGCGCACAAACTCCAGCAGCCCTGCACCCGGCATCGGATCGCCGACCGTCAGATGGCTCTGGATGCCGACTGCGTCGATCGGCACCCCGCGCGCCTTCAGCCGCCGGATCAGCATCAGCACCTGTCCGCGCTTGGCACGGCTATCGGGCGAGTCGTTCTCGATACCGTAGTCGTTATAGGTGAGCAAAGCCGTGGGATCGGCCTCCCGCGCCGCATGAAAAGCCAGCTCGATGTAATCCGGACCGATCATCTCGAGCCACGGTGTCTTGCGCAGCCCGTCCGCCCGGCCATCCTTCAGGTCGATGGCCTCGTTCACGACGTCCCAGGAGTGCAGTTTGCCCGCAAAATGCCCGGCAACCGTCTGGATATGCTGGATCAGGAAACCCTGTGCGTTGTCTTTCGTGACGGTCCCGGCGAACCACGACGGCAGCGATTCATGCCAGCAGAGGTTGTGCCCGCGGACCTTCTGCCCATGCGCCGCAGCAAAGTCCACCAGTTCATCTGCGCTCCGAAAATCGAACTTATCGGGAGCGGGCCGCAGCGCCTGCCACTTCATCGCATTTTCGGCTACCAGGATGTTCGCCTGTTCGGCCACGACCGAACCATACGCCGGCTCGCCGGTAAGGCGCTCAGGCACAACGGCACAGCCGACAAGCAATCCCACTGCCTGCGCATGCGCGCGTAGCGAGCGCGGACCGGTCACATCGGCAAACTGCGGCCCTTTCAACTTCGGCAGCTTATGCTTCTCGCCAAGAAGCGGCAGACGCATGCCTGCTGCCAGCGATGCAGCAGCGCCTCCCAACAGAAATGTACGACGGCTGAAGTTACGGCGGCTGGTCACGTGCTTTCTGTCCCCTGTATCCGTACTAATCTCGCGTCGCGGCCTTGTCGATCTCACCGGTCCAGCGCAGAAACCGCAGCAGCTGCCACTTTTCCTGCCACACGAACCCCAGCACATCCCGAGGCCGGATCTTCTCCGCCTTCATCCCGGAATAGGTCTCGATGCGCCACTTCACATATGGGCTCGCCCATGGCCGCAGCCGGTATCCGCGCGTCGAATTTAACAAAAATCGAAAAGAAGCCAGCAAGCCTGATCGCCCCGAAGAATGAAGTGCCGGAAAGATCTCAGTGTCCCGTAAGGGATCTGTCTTGCCGTTTCTTCAGCTTACCTTCTCGTGCGGTCCCGCAACAGGCGTGGAAACGCGCCCTTCCCTCTCTCATCGGACAAAAGGATGGAGCGCGAGAGAAGTTCTGCGTAGAACGAAGACAGCCAGCTTAACGCCGCGACTGCGCACCCGGCGATGGAGCAGGAGTGGAATCGGAAGGATGCGGCGCGTCGTTGAGCGTGTAGATCACCTCATCTGGCCGCGCATAATGCAGCTTCTCGCGCGCCTCGTGCTCAATGGCATCGGGGTCGGTCTGCAGATGATCGATGTGGTCCTTCATACGGTCGTTTTCCGTGCGGAGACTGTCGATCTGCTTCTGCAGCGACTTGTCCTCGACGCGCTTCGCCTCGTAGGCGTTCAGACCGTTGCGGCCGAACATTACGTGAAAACCGAAGAAGACTGCCAGCACTACAGCGAGTCCTGTGGCGATACGCCGCCGCACGCGGAACACCCCACCCACGATCCGCGAATGCCACGACGCTTTGGACTCTACTGCCTGCACCGGAACTGCCTCCAAGCTTTCATCATCGACGGTGGGATGAGCAGGATGAAGCACATTGCGTTGCGAAGCGGCAACAGAGGAATCAACATGAGCATTCTTTCGCCAAACCTTCGCGTCCCGAAACGGAATCACGTGATGAGGCATGCAGGACGCAGCAAAAAAGCCGCTTGCCTCTTCATGCTGAGGCAAGCGGCTTTTTGTATCTGTTACTGCTACAAACTCTCGTCTATTCGAGAACCCACGCCTTTGCGGCTTCGCTGAGAGGCTCAACGTCGGAAGCCTTGCGCGCTTCGGAGTACACGCGAACCACCGGCTCGGTGCCGCTGAGGCGATAGCAGACCCACGAACCATCGGCCAGGATCAGCTTCAGACCATCCGTGCGGACTACCGACGTGACCTTGCGGCCACCGATCTCCGTCGGATCGCCCTTGACCTTCTCGACAAACTTCGTCTTAACCTCAGGCGTAAGGCGGAAGTTCTCGCGATTCGGATAGAACTCACCGACACGCGCAAAGAGCTCCTTGAGCTGCGTGCCCAGGTTCTTGCCACGGACAGCGACCATCTCCGCAACCAGCAGGCCGGCGATGACGCCGTCCTTCTCCGGCACGTGACCCCGGATCGTGAGACCGGCGCTCTCTTCGCCGCCGATTGCGATCTTGTCCTGGTTGATCAGCTCACCGATGTACTTGAAGCCCACCGGCGTCTCGTAAAGCTGCACGCCATAGGACTCGGCCACCGCGTTGATGAGGTTGGTCGTCGCGACCGACTTCGCCACGCCGTTCTTCCAGCCGAACTACATCATCGCGCTGCTCTTCGACTACCTGGT